>JBARYS010000561.1:0-15430 GCA_049648155.1 Catalinimonas sp.
CATTCAGATCAAACCGGCCGACAACGTGGTGTGGGTGCTCGAAAATCGCGACTTGAGGTTCGACGGGTCGCTGAAGGCGGGCTACTTCGAGACCGCCGGTACCGACATGATCTTCCGCTACGACGAGTTTGCCGTCGACATTGAGCAGATCGACTCGCTGACCGTGGCCACCGAGGAAGACCCCGAGAACAACAAGTCGGCGCTGCGCGGCACGCTCACGAACCGCTCGGAGGGGTCGAGCACGTCCGGGCGGCTGGTGATCGGCGACCCCAACAACAAGTCGGCGCTCAAGAGCCAGCCCAAGTTTCCGCGCTTCGACATCACGTCCGAATCGTTCGTCTATTTCGACAACCCGGGCGTGCTGGGCGGGGCTTACGACCAGAACGTCTACTTCAAGGTGCCGCCCTTCGTGGCCGACAGCATCAACTCCAGTTCGCCGGAATCGCTCGCCTTCAAGGGGACGTTCCACTCCGACGACATCTTCCCGGATTTCGAGCAGAAGCTCACGCCGCAGGAGGACGGTCAGCTCGGCTTTACGCACCAAACCCCGCCGGACGGCTACCCGGTGTACGGCGGCGACGGGCAGTTCTTCGGGGAGATCAGGCTCGACGGCAGTGGCCTGCGTGGCAAGGGGCGTATCGAGTACCTGAGCTCGGTGGTGGCCTCCGACGACTTTATCTTTTATCAGGACTCGGTAGTGGGGACGGGCGACAACGCCGTGATCGCCAGCCAGAAGATCGACGGCACCTGGTTTCCCGACGTGGCCATCGACGAGTACCGCATGAAGTGGGTGCCCGACGGCGACTCGATGAGCCTCTACAATGCCACCGCCGAGCAGCCTTTTCAGCTCTACGAGGCTACGGCCGAATTCGACGGCCAGTTGACGCTCACGCCCGACGGTACGGTAGGTAACGGCCTTTTGAAGACGCGTAACTCGCAGCTACTGGCGCAAAACATACGTTTCGGTGAGAACCGCATCAGCGGGCGGGAGGCCGACTTCGACATCAAGTCCGACAACCCCCTCAAGCCCGCCGTGGTGTCGAGAAACGTCGCGTTTGAGTTCGACCTGGCGAAGGGGCTGGCCGAATTCTCGCCCGAGGTGGAGGGTTTCGCTTCGAACGAATTCCCCTACGCACAGTACAAAACATCGCTGGGTAAGGCCATCTGGGACCTTGATGCCGGGACCGTCACGATGCAGAAGCCCAAAGAAGCCCCCCTTGAGACTTCTTACTTCTACTCGACGCGTGCCGACCAGGACTCGCTCGCGTTTCTGGCCACCGAGGCGGTCTACAACGTGCAGGAGCAGCGCCTCGACATCGAAGGGGTGCCCTACATCATGGTGGCCGACGCCAAGATCATCCCCGCCGACGGGCTGGTGACGATCCGCGAGAACGCCGCTATGGACGAACTGACCAATGCCGAGTTGGTGGTCGACACGCTCAACGAGTACCACCGCCTCTCGGAAGGAATCATCCAGATCAACTCCCGCAACGCCTTCCAAGGGGAAGCTTACTACGACTACACTACCACGATCGGGGAGACGTTCAAGATCAAGTTCAACAACTTCGCCTTCGAGGCGGAGGAGCAGAAGCGCAAGCGCGACCAGCCGGCACTGCACACGGTGTCGGGCGGAGTGGTGGACGACGACAACCCGATGCCCATCGCCAACGGCGTGCTCTACCGGGGTGACGTGATGATGTACGCCCAACGCCCTTACCTGGAGTTTAAAGGCGAGGTGAAGCTCGACATCAAGTCGAGCGACCTGGAGAGCACCTGGTTTACCTACAGCAACCCCGGCAATACCCCCGATTTTACGCTCGACCTCGCCGACGTGACCACCGCCGACGGCAAGCCGCTCAGCACGGGCCTGCACGTGGAGAAACGATCGACGGGCCTCTACTTCTCTTTCCTCTCCACGAAAAATGCCCCCGAAGACTTCGACGTGTTCCGCACCAGCGGCGTGTTGCAGCACGACCCCGAGCGGCAGGAGTTCGTGGTGGGTGACCTAGACAAGCTCAGTGGGGCCAGCTACGAGGGGAGCATGTTCGCCGTGAACGACTCGCTCGGCACCTACTCGTACGAGGGGGGCTTTCAGTTTATGGACGACGGCGCGGTGAAGCTATCGGGGGCGGGCAGCGGGCGCGGGCGCGCCGAGAGCAACAGCTACTCTTTCCAGACCATGCTGGTGCTGGACGTGAGCCTGCCGGGCGGCGCACTCGACGAACTCGCCGGCGACCTGTCGGAGGCGGTGCTGAACAGCAACGCCCCCATCGCCTTCGAGAACGTCGAGCCGATCTTGCCGCGCTTGGGGGCGATTTTCGGCGACAAAGTGGCCCGCGACTATCAGGAAGCCGCCGTCGCCGAGAACGCCCCGCTGATGGAAGCCACCAGTAAGCTAAAGGGCGGCATCGTGATCGCCGACGTGACGCTGAGGTGGTCGAACGAGCGGAGCGCTTGGTACAGCGAGGGGCTTATCGGCCTCTCGAACGTCGGAGAGACCAACATCGACGCGCGGGTCGAGGGGCACATCGAACTGCGCAAGACTTACCCCGGCGACGTGCTGACGGTCTACTTCGAGGCCGCCGGCACGTGGTACTACCTGCACTACAATACCGATAAGGCGTTCTCGGCGGTGTCGACCAACGGGACGTTCAACGACATCATCGCCGACAAGGGCAAGGGCGGCCGCGCGGGGACGTTCCACGTACAGCCCGCCGAGTTCGACGAGCGGGGGTTGTTCGTGCGCGACTTCAACCACAGCTACTTGGGCAAGGAGGTGGAGATCGCCACGCAACCCGAGCCGGAAACGGCCGTTTTAGAGGAAGAGGACTCCAAGGAAGCCGACGGTAAGGAGAAACCTGCCGACGCTACCCCCCCCGACGCTACCGCCGCCGAACCCGCTGAGCCCGTGGTCGAAGACCCCGAGTCGGAGGACGTCGACGGCTTCTAGGGTTTGTCGCTAGCTTTGTCGTCGCCTTTTTCTCAACTACCTAACCGTACTCCGTTCCTTCATGCTTGACGCGCTCGCCATCATCATCGGTCTCGTGGTTGCTTACCTAATGGGCTCGCTCCCGTCTGCCGTTTGGTTAGGGCAGGGCTACTTCGGTATCGACGTGCGCGACTACGGCAGCGGCAACGCGGGCGCTACCAACACGTTCCGCGTGCTGGGCAAACCCGCCGGTCTGGTCGTGATGGCCTGCGACATTCTGAAGGGCTTCACGGCGACGAGCGTGGCCTACATCCTTTTCTCGCTGGGATACGTGAGCGAGTCGGCGCTGACGCTCTGGGGGCTGCTCTTCGGCGTGGTGGCCGTGGTCGGTCACATCTTTCCGGTCTACACGGGCTTCCGGGGCGGCAAGGGCGTAGCCACTCTGCTGGGCATGGTGCTGGGCATCGAGCCGCTGGTGGCGCTATTCTGCATCGGCATCTTCTTCGTGGTGCTGCTGGCCTCGCGCTACGTCTCGCTCGGCTCCATGATCGCCGCGCTCTCCTTTCCGCTGCTGCTGCTGCTGCCGCGCTTTCACCCCGGCAACCCGCTGCCGATCATCTTCGGCTTCGTGCTCTTCGCCGTGGTGGTGATCACCCACCAGAAGAACATCCGCCGCCTCTGGCGGGGGCAGGAGAGCAAGATGTACCTGATGCGCAACCGCCGCGACCGCCCTTCCTAGCCGGGTGTGGCCGTCCGCAGGCGCGTAATGTCCGGCTGCCGTCACATTTGTTCGGCGCGTCGGCTTGTTTGCATTCGGGAACCTTCTATTTTTGGCGCGCCCGTGCGTAACTCCGGCACTTTGCCGGTTATGCCGCTTCGGCGCGCGCGCCACATTCGCCACCTTACCAGACCTTATCCCTCTCCCATGTCCCTACTCAAAGGCCAGTACCGTGTCGTCATCGAGAAAACAACCCCCCAAATAGAGTGCGGTAAGTACCCCGCCAAGCGCGTCGTCGGCGAGCCTGTGCGCGTTACGGCCGACGTGTTCGGTGACGGCCACGACTCGCTGCGCGCCGCCGTTCGTTACCGCCGCCGGGGCGAAAACCGCTGGCGCGAGGTGCCGATGCTGTTTCAGGGCAACGATGCCTGGGCAGGTGAGTTTCGGCCCGACGCGATGGGTGAGTGGGAGTTTGCGGTGATCGGCTGGATGGACCACTTCTCCTCCTGGCAAAAGGGGCTGAAGAAGAAGTTCGAAGACGGGCAGAACGTGAACTTGGAGCTGATGATCGGGGCCGACATGGTCGAACAAGCGGCCGCGCGCGTCGAGGCCGAGAGTAGTCAGCTCAGCCTCTCGGCGCACCTGCTGCGCAAGGGCATCGAGAGCGACTACGCCGCCCCGGCCGTGAACGAGGCGTTGACCAACCAACTAACCGAGTCGATGTTCCGCGCCGACGGCCGTGAGCACCTGACCACCACGCCGCCGCTGCCCGTGCTGGTGGAGCGTAAAAAGGCCCTCTTCTCTGCTTGGTACGAGTTCTTCCCCCGCTCAGCGGCGAGCGAGCCGGGCCGTCACGGTACCTTCGAAGACTGCGAACGGCTGCTGCCGCGCGTGGCGGGAATGGGCTTCGACGTGATCTACCTGCCGCCCATCCACCCCATCGGCACGCAGTTCCGGAAGGGCAAGAACAACAACACTTCGTCGCAGCCGGGCGAGCCGGGCTCGCCCTGGGCCATCGGTGCGCCCGAGGGCGGACACAAGGGCATCCATCCCGAGCTGGGCACGCTCGACGACTTCCGGCACCTGGTGGAGGCGGCGCGGGGGCACGGCATCGACATCGCGCTCGACGTGGCCTTTCAGTGCTCGCCCGACCATCCGTACGTCAAGGAGCACCCGGCTTGGTTCAAGTGGCGGCCCGACGGCACCGTGCAGTACGCCGAGAACCCGCCGAAGAAATACCAAGACGTGCTGCCGATCAACTTCGAGACCGAGGACTGGGAGGCGCTCTGGGAGGAGCTTAAGAGCGTGTTCGAGCACTGGATTGCGCAGGGCGTGAAGATCTTCCGCGTCGACAACCCCCACACCAAGTCGTTCTACTTCTGGGAGTGGTGCATCGCTGAGCTGACCGCCGCCGATCCTGAGGTGATGTTCCTCTCGGAGGCCTTCACCCGCCCCCGCGTGATGGAGCGGCTGGCCAAGATCGGCTTCACGCAGTCGTACACTTACTTTACGTGGCGCAACTCGCCCGCCGAGCTTCGCGAGTACCTTACCGCGCTGACGCGCTCGGAGACGCGCGAGTATATGCGCCCCAACTTCTGGCCCAACACGCCCGACATTCTGCCCGCCGACCTGCAAAACGGCGGCGAGCCGGCGCACATCGTCCGGGCGGTGCTGGCGGCCACGTTGTCGTCGAACTGGGGCATGTACGGGCCCGTCTACGAGTTCGGCATCAACCGCCCCTCGAAGCCCGGCAAGGAGGAGTACCTCGACTCGGAGAAGTACGAGATCAAGCACTGGGACTGGAGCGCGATGACTAAGATCCGCGACGTGATCACGAAGATCAATTGGATTCGCAAGGAAAACGCCGCCCTACAATCGACGTGGAACGTCCACTTCGGCGACTGTGAGAACGACCAGATACTTTGCTTCGGCAAGCACGACGACGACACCGGCAACGTGATCGTGGTGGTGGCCAACATGGACTACTTCAATGTGCAGTCAGGGTGGGTGCGGGTGCCCGTGTGGAACCTGGGTGTTCAGCCGAACACGGCTTACGTGGCCCACGACCTGCTGACCGGCGCGTACTACAACTGGTTCCACGAGTACAACTACGTCGAGCTGCACCCGTACGGTATGCCCATCCACGTGTTCCGCATCGAGAACTACTCCCCCCGGCAGTAACCGCCAACGGCTCTTTACTCAACCAAAGTAACCAGACGGCACGGTCCGGCAGTCCGGCGTACCGACACGCGGGTGCGTGGCTAACCCCCGCCCCGGTCCCCTTCCGAGGGTTACTTCACAACATCTTTTTATGACGCCCCCCATTGCAACTTACCGGGTTCAATTGCACGCCGGCTTCGGCCTGCGCGACCTGCTGCGAGTTGTTCCTTACCTTGATGCGCTCGGCGTGTCGACCATCTACGCCTCGCCGATCTTTCAGGCGCGTGTGGGCAGCACGCACGGTTACGACCAAGTCGACCCGCAGCGGCTGAACGACGCGCTCGGTACCGAGGCCGACCTTGAAGAGCTGAGCCACGCCCTGGCTACGCGCGGCATGACCTGGCTGCAAGACGTGGTGCCGAACCACATGGCCTACGACGCCGCCAACCCCTGGCTCTGGGACGTGCTTGAGAAGGGGGAGCGTTCGCCCTACGCCCGCTTTTTTGACGTGGACTGGGCGCACCCCGACGAGGACCTGCGCGGCCGTATCGCCACGCCGTTTTTGGGTAAACCGCTCGAAGAGGTGACGCGCGACGGCGAACTGCAACTGCACTGGGAAGACGAGGGCGGCTTTACGCTCGGCTACTATGACCAGCGCTACCCGCTCAGCCCGGCGTCGTATCCCGTGCTGCTCGAAGCGGCCGGTCTGCAACTGGCCGACGACGTGACGGAGGCGAAGCGCGTGTGTCAACACTTGGTGGAGTCGTTCAAAGCGACGGCCGAAGTGCTGCCCGCCCCCGACCAGTGGGAGAACCTGAAGGCACGGTTGCGGCACGAGGCCGGTGAGCACAGCGGCCTGCGTGACGGGCTGGCCCGGGCGGGCGGGATGATTGCCGCCGACCCGACGCTCCTGCGTCAACTGCTCGACCTACAGCACTACCTCCTGATGCACTGGCAGCAGACCGAGCGGCGTATCAACTACCGGCGCTTCTTTACGGTCAACGACCTGATCTGCGTGCGCGTGGAGGACGACGAGGTGTTCGGCCCGGTGCACCAGTACCTAAAAACGCTGCTGGCGCGCGGGCAGGTGCAGGGCGTGCGCGTCGACCACGTGGACGGCCTCTTTGACCCGGCCGGCTACCTGCAAAGGTTGCGTGCCTTGGTCGGCGAGGAGACCTACCTGCTGGTGGAGAAGATCCTGGAAGAAGGGGAGGAACTACCGGGCAACTGGCCCGTCGAAGGCACGAGCGGCTACGAATTTCTGGCGCAGGTGAGCCAGCTCTTCACCGACCCCACCGGGCAGGAGGCTCTCGAGGCCCTCTACCACCGCTTGGTGCCCGACACGGCTCCGTACGAGGCAGTGGTTCGTGAGCAGAAGCGCTTTGTCCTGCGGGAGCGCATGGGCGGCGAGCTGACCAACCTGTTACACTTGCTGGCCGCCGCGACCGGCGAGGCACCCTCCGAAGCGGCGCGCGAGGCGCTGGCCGAGCTGCTGGTGTCGTTCCCCGTGTATCGCACTTACCTGAACCGCCTTCCCTGGTCGGACGAAGACCGCGCGGTGGTCGACGTCGCCTTCACCCTAGCCGAGGCCCACCGGCCCGACCGCGCGGCCACCCTCGCCAAGCTGCGGAAGGTGTTCGAGACCGACGACCCTACGGCCGAGCAGCTTTACTTCCTGCGCCGTCTGCAACAATTCACCGGCCCGCTGATGGCGAAGGGTGTCGAGGACACGACCTTCTACCGCTACCAGCGGCTCATCTCGCACAACGAGGTGGGCGACCAGCCCGCGCACCTGGGGCTGACCGGCGCACAGTTCCACGCCTGGATCACCGCACGCGGCAAGAAGTGGCCGCACGCCATGAACACCACCGCGACGCATGACACCAAGCGCGGCGAGGACGCCCGGCTGCGCATCAACGTGCTGAGCGAAATGCCCGACACTTGGGCTGCGGTGCTGGCGCAGTGGCGCGACGTGGCGGCCCCCTTCCGCACGGAGGGTGACGGCGGACCTATGCCGACCGCCGGCGACGAGTATTTTATCTACCAGACCCTGCTCGGCGCGACGCCCGCCGACGGTGAGATGACCGACGCGTTCGGGCAGCGGCTACGCGGCTACCTCGTGAAGGCCCTCCGCGAGGGGAAGGAGCGTACGTCTTGGTCGCAGCCCGACGAAGCGTACGAGACAGCCTGCACCGGCTTTGCGGACCGGCTGCTGACCACTCCGGCGTTTCTGGACCTCTACAAGCCTTTCCGGCAACACGTGGCCCGCATCGGCAGCGTATACTCACTGGGCCAGACGCTCTTGCGGCTGATGGTGCCCGGCGTGCCCGATACGTATCAGGGCACCGAAGACTGGGACCTGAGCCTGGTCGACCCCGACAACCGCCGCCCGTTCAGCTACGCGACCCGGCAGAACGCGCTCAACGACCTCACCGAACGTTTCCTGATCGATCCGCTCGCGCTGGTCGACCGGCTGTTGAGCAATCCGCTTGACTTCCGCATCAAGCTGTTCGTGCTGCACCGTGCCCTCTCCGTCCGCCGGGGCGCGCCCGGGCTGTTCGCGCAGGGCGACTATCAGCCCGTCGAACTGGAAGGGCCGCACGCCGACCACGTGGTGGCCTTTACGCGTAACCACCGGGGCGAGTGCGCGCTGGTGGTGGTGCCGCATCGGGTGGCCACTTTGATGCACGGTGAGCAAGTGCCGGTGGGCGACGTCTGGAGGGGCACTACCTTGAAGATCGGCAAGAGCCGGCCCCGTGCCTGGGTGAGCGCCCTGACCAGCGAATCGCTAAATGTGGAGGGGGAGGCGCTCGCTCTCGCCGACGTGCTGCGACACTTTCCCGTCGGGCTCTGGACCAGCCGCTAATGTTTGTACGCCGCACTACTCCACCAACTTGCTACTTTTAGGGGGTTAGTCACCCCCCGACCGCAGTTACACACGATGCAAAGCGCCGACCTGCCTCTTCTTCATTTCGATCACTTCGCGCGGTTCTCTGACCTGACGCACTTCGTCTCGCAGCGCGCCGGGGGCACCAGCCAGGGCAACTGGGGGGACCTCAACCTTAGCTATCACGTGGGCGACAAGCCCGAGCACGTATCCGAGAACCGCCGCCGCCTAGCCACCGCGCTGGGGGTGCCCATCGAACGGCTGGTCTTTGCCCGCCAGACGCACGGCGACGAAGTGGCCGTGGTCAACGAGCACACCAGCTTCGACAACCTGCCCGAGGCCGACGCGCTGATTACCAACCGGCCCGGGTGGGCGCTCTGCATCACGGCCGCCGACTGCGTGCCGGTACTCTTTTACGATCCTGCCAACCACGCGGCGGGTGTGGCTCACGCGGGCTGGCGCGGCACGGTGGCGCGGACGGTCACCCGTACGATCAAAGCCATGAAGCAGAACTTTGGTACCGACCCAGCCGACGTCTGGGTGGGCATCGGCCCGTCGATCAGTCCGGAAGTATACGAGGTTGGAGCCGACGTGATTGAATCCGTGACGCACGCCTACGGGGAGGCACTAAATCTGATCAGCCCCGCTACTACGCCTGATAAGGGCTTTCTGGACCTCTGGGCGGCCAATCGCGAGCAGTTGCTGAAGGCGGGCGTCCCCGCCGAACAGATCGAGACTTCGGGCATCTGCACCTTCCGCACCGACGCTTACTTTTCGGCCCGCCGGCAGGGGTTGGCCTCTGGTCGCTTCGCGGGCGGGGTACTGTTGAGGTAGCGCGCTCTAGGAGCTTGTCTAAGCCTCATTCGAAAAGGAAGGGTTGCTGTCCCGTGCGGACGGCAACCCCTCGCTATTCACCCCCTTATGGTGCTCTTTACGACCGTCCGAAGACGCCTACGTGATTTCCTTCCGTATCGGCAATGACCGCCCAGTACCCCCCCTCAGACGCAATCTTTGTTTTGTTGACCACCACCGACCCGCCGGCGGGGATCACCCGCTCCAGCCACGTGTTCATTTCGTCGTGGGCGTTGAGGTAGACGCGCGTGCCGTCTTGGGTGGGGCGTGCGTCTGCCGAATGTACCACTGCACCACCTACGCCCGACGTGGGTTCATGAGGCAAGAGCGCCATCTGCGTGCCGTCCGCCTCTTGAATGGGCAGCATCTGCCCGACAACACGGCTGTAAAACTGATGCGCGCGGTCAAAGTCTTGTGAGGGAATCTCGAACCAACTGACGGAGTGTTGTTGAAATGTGGACATGATTAGAGAGGAGTTAGTGGAACATGCGCGTTTAAGGGGCCTCAGTCGGTCAGCAGGCGGAAGTAGTCGACGCCGCCCTCATGGTTCACAAAAGTGATGTACTCTTTGGCTGCCAGTTGGCGCAAGACGGAGAGCCGGGCGTTGGCTTCGCGCGCCAGACAGCCGTGCAACACTTCGGGATATTCGAGGAAGCGGCGTAGTTCGCGCTGCTCTTGAGCATTGAGGCACTGGTTCTTGACGGGTAAGACCATCGTACGGATCAGGTGTCGGAGTTGAATCATGGCAACGGGGTAAAGGTAATAAAACGAACCATAACGAACCAAGTGGAGTCGTAAGGCCGCCGGAATTTTTGTTACGGTCAGTTATTGCCTAGTTTTGAGGTAAACGAACGCAGTTATGAACCAAGCGGAGCGATTGACCACCTTGCGGCGACGGAGCGGACTGACACAGCGGGAGGTGGGCGCGCGCGTGGGGGTGAGTCACAGCCGCATCAACGTCTACGAGAAAAACAACGAGGTCCGGATCAAGATGCCGGTGCTGCGCAAGCTGGCGGTGCTCTACGGCACCACGCCCGAATACATAGAGTCTGGTGAAACACATACGCAACAACCGCTTCACGACATGCCGCCACGTGTTATTGTCCTCGACCCCACGGAAACCCGCGAGAACATCCTGTTCGTCCCGCTGAAGGCGCAGGCCGGCTATCCACGGTTACTCAACGACCCGGCCTTTATCAGCGGCTTGCAGTCGTTCAGCCTGCCGGGCTTTCGCAACGGTACGTACCGCATCTTCGAGGTGGCCGGCGACAGCATGATGCCCCTGATTCAGCCCGGTGACCTGCTCATTTGTGGTCACGTGGAGGCGCTCGAGGACGTCCGCGACGGCGAAGTCTACGTGCTGATCACCAACGAAGGCATCCTGGTCAAGCGCTGCATCAACACCGTGCGGAAGCGTGGGGCCATCATCATCGAGTCCGAAAATCCGGAGTACAAGCCGGACGTGGTCATGGCGGCCGACATCCTGGAAGTCTGGAAGTATCGCGCCAAGATCACCACGAACTAGCGGGGAAGTTCGGTCGATGATGTGCTTCGGTCCATGGTCCATAGACCATGGATGTTACGCCGTGGTACCCGCCGGCCGCGTTCGGCGGAAAACGCTTAGCGCCAAATATTACCCCGGTGCGATGCTTTCTGCGCACGGGTTTAGGGTATGAAAAGGGTAGTTGACTTCTGTCTCAAACGTTCTTTGGATGCTCGGGGAGCACGTGGTATGATCCGGCGACGGGATGCCGGCGGGGCGTAGCTATTAAACGTCATAGTGCGTGATAGGGGTAACGGTCAGATCGTCGTCTTAACATCACGTAGGCGTACGAATCCCGGTGAAAAAAGAAGTTGCTTTTGTGCAATTGAGAGTGGACTCTTTTTTGCTCCGTTCTCATTCAAAACGTAACTTCCCGTTTACACTCCGTCCGTTCGTCGCGCCCCCATTCCTTATGAAAAAGCTTCTTTCGTTTTTGCTCCTCAGCCTCTTTCTTCTTTTTTCTTCTTATACGCCCTTCGGTCAGGAGCAAGACCAGAAGAATACCCTGCTGCTCGAAGTGGTCTTGAGCGTGCTCAATGACTACCATTTCGAGCCTCGGCAGATCGACGACCAGTTCTCGGCGCAGGTGTTCGACGAGTTTTTGGAACGGCTCGACAACAGCAAACGCTTCCTGCTGGCTTCCGACATCAAGCAACTGCGTGCCTATCGTGAGAAGGTCGACGACCAGTTGAAGGCCCGTGAGTTCACGCTCTACGAAACGGCACTCGACCTGATCACGAAGCGGATGGCGGAGGTAGCCGACTACCACGCCGAACTGCTGGACGAGCCTTTCCACTTCGAACGTGAAGAGCGCTACCAGACCGACCCCGACAAGATCAACTACGCCCGCGATCAGAAGGAGCTGCGCGAGCGGTGGCGACAACTGCTGAAGTACCAGACCCTGGCGCGGATGGCGCGCGACGTGCAGCGGCAGGAGGAGGCACAGGAAAAGGGTGACACGACCGTTGAGATCAAAGACATGGTGGCGCTGGAAGCGAAGGCGCGCGAGGAGGTGCGTAAGGCCTACCGTGAGACTTTCCGCCGCCTCGGTCAACTCGAGCCGCGCGATTGGTACACGGCCTACCTGAACTCGATTCTGGCGACGTACGATCCTCACACGGGTTACTTCCCACCCGAGGAAAAGGAGAACTTCGATATCTCTATTTCCGGGCAACTTGAAGGCATCGGGGCGTCGCTCTCGGAGCGCGACGGCTTCATCAAGGTGGAGCGCATCGTGCCCGGCAGCGCCTCGTGGCGGCAGGGCGAACTCAAGGAGGGCGACATCATCCTGAAAGTAGGGCAGTCTGAAGAAGAGGCCGTCGACGTGGTCGACATGCGCCTCGATCAGGCCGTGCAGATGATCCGTGGTCCGAAGGGTACCGAAGTGCGCCTGACGGTCAAGAAGATCGACGGCACCACGCAGGTCATTCCCATCACGCGCGACATCGTGGTGCTGGAAGAGACCTACGCGCAGTCGGCGGTGCTCGAAGAGGGTGGCCGCAAGGTGGGATACATCAACTTGCCTAAGTTTTACGCCGATTTCAATCGCAACGGGGGGCGCAGCAGCGCCGCCGACGTGAAGCAGGAGCTGATCAAGCTCAAGCAGCAGGACGTCTCGGGGGTGGTGCTCGACCTGCGTAACAACGGCGGTGGTTCACTGCGCGACGTGATCGAGATGGCCGGGCTGTTCATCAAAGAAGGGCCCATCGTGCAGGTGAAGGGGCGCGACTACCAACGGCGCAGCGCGAACGACGGCGACGGCTACGCCTACAAGGTGGAGTACGATACCGACTCGGCGGTGGTCTACGACGGCCCGCTGGTCATCATGGTCAACACGTTCAGCGCGTCGGCCTCCGAGATTCTGGCCGCCGCCATGCAGGATTACGGCCGCGCGCTG
Source organism: Catalinimonas sp. (assembly GCA_049648155.1). Lineage (GTDB taxonomy): Bacteria > Bacteroidota > Bacteroidia > Cytophagales > Flexibacteraceae > JBARYS01. The sequence goes on from JBARYS010000561.1 coordinate 12,987, forward strand.
GTGGTGGGCAACGCCTCGTTCGGCAAGGGCACCGTGCAGCGCTTCATCGACCTCGATCGGCTGGTACGTCCACAGCACGACGCCTTTAAGCCGTTGGGATCGATCAAGCTGACCACGCAGAAGTTCTACCGCATCAACGGCGACGCCACGCAGCTCAAGGGCGTCACGCCCGACATTGTGCTGCCCGACAACTACACGTTTCTCGACGTGGGCGAGCGCGAGCAAGAGTACGCCATGGCTTGGGACGAGATCCGCAGCGCCCGCTACGAGCCGTTCGGTGAGTACGCCACGCACTTCGGGCAGGTGATCAGCCGCAGCAACAACCGTGTGGGCGACAACGACTTCTTCGAGAAAACGACCGACAACGCCAAGCGTCTCAAGCGCCTCCGCGAGCGGACCGAGGTGTCGCTGCAATTCGACGGCTACCTGACCGAGCAGAAGCGCCTGCAAGAAGAAGCCGAGCAGTACCAGTCGCTTCAGACCGCCACCTCTCTGGGGGTAGCGGCCCTCGACGACCTGCTACGCTCTGCTCCGGCCGACACCGTGACGCGCGACCGCACCGACCGCTGGGTGAAGGGCATCGGCAAGGACGTTTACGTGGCCGAATCGTTCCGCGTGCTCGGCGACATCAACCTCTGATTCTCGACTCGATTACCCTCTTTCACTGCTATTAAAACGATTCTCTTCATGCATCACGACAACCTACGACGCAAGCTGAACCGCGAATTTGAGCGCTTTCTTCAGATTGACCAGACGGTGGCCTCTCTGCAAACGGGGGCCGTCATCAGCTTTTTCGCTTACTTGTTTTTCATTTGGTGGTCCGACCAGGCGCTTTCACCGCTGGTCTACCTGACGCTCTACCTGATGCTGGTCACCACGGGCCGCTTCATGGTGCTTTCGCGGCTGGCGCGGCTACACGTGCAGCGTGCCCGCACCAACAACTCTTCTCACCGTAACTAACGACCCTCCTCGAAAGAGTGGGGTAGCACCATGCCCGGTGGGCTTTGTGTTAGTTGCGTACACAGAATGGGACGTCCTCAAAAGTTTCAGGCGTTTGCCGAACTACTACCGCTAACACTGCATACATTGTAGACAAATCGTGGTCTTTGAGGGTGATCGTCAGGTACAAGTAGCCATCTGTCTTTGCCCCGTCCGGCGGAAGCGCTTTGGTACGTAAATGCACCGTTTCATGGACAAAGTGACCGACCAGACGTTCGAGAACGAATACATGACCGGCCGACTCAGCGGGGGCGTCGTGGTGGCGTATTACAAGTCGCACGTACTGGAGATTGACGCGGAGGTGGCCCGACGCTGCACCGAAACGAGCGCTCGCTTCGCGGCGGGGCGAAGGGTGCCGGTGTTGTTGTTGGCGAATCGTGCGGCGAAAGTCACCACCGAAGCCATGCGCATCTACTCGGATCCGGAGGGTTTTGGGCACATCAGCGCGATGGCGATCATCGTACACTCGCCGTTGCAGAAGTGGTTCGTCAACCTCTACCTGCGGTACGTCTACCGCCGCCTCGACATGCCCACGCGGCTTTACCGGAACCAAGCGGCTGCCCTCACGTGGTTGAAACAGTTTACGGTTCAAGACCCAGTCTACTCTGCCTGACGGCGTAGCACGTAGAGCGCCTGCTCACCCGGTTGGAGGTAGTCGCCGTACGTCATCCGCCGGTAGATCGCGTATCCCGGCACCGGCTGGAAGGTGATCACGTAGCGGCCGTCGGGTACGAACCACCACTTATCCTCGCGAGGGGTGTCGAGGTCCGCGTACCAGGCGTTCAGCTCGTGCCCCCCGTCGACCTGTTCGGTAGGAATGCCCTCGGCGCGTAGTGCTTCGTACAGCGCCAAGCGCGTCCGGTTCCAGTTCAGGTAGGCGTGCGTGCCCGTCACACTGTACCAACCCAGCAGCAGCACCCCTGCGGCGTAGAGCGCACCTCGCCACCGGGCCGCCGGCACCCGCACGCACGGGGCGAGCAGGAGGAAGACGATGCACCCCGGGAGGAGCAAGTAGCGGTCGAAGAACGTGACCACCGACATCAGCACGAAGTAAGCCACTAACAGCAGCAGCAGGAACCACGCGAAGCCGTCGGCCCCCGCCCGGAAGCGTCGCCACAAGTGCAACAAAAGGTAGCTGCCGCCGAGTTGTCCGCCCAACTGTACCACCAGCAGCACCCAGCCAGGCAGGGCACCCGGGGCGGACAGGCCGAACCGATAGACGTCGCTAAGCAGTGGCGGGCCCAGCCCCAGGTTGTAGACGTAGTTGCCGCCGAAGGGGAAGGCCTTGCCCGCCCACCAGGTGAGCGCAAGCACGCCCAGGTTCACCGCGATCAGTACGAAGTGCCTACGTCGGCTCAAGTTGAGCCGGGGGAGGAGCGCCAACAGCGGCGCGCCGAACAGCCCTACCAGAATAACGGACTTCAGCACCTGCCGCAGGATACGAC
>JBARYS010000562.1:0-2150 GCA_049648155.1 Catalinimonas sp.
CGCTCCACGTCGTAGGGAAACAGCGGCTCGTCGGGCGGCTCGTCCCACCCTTCCGGCACGCCGTCGGCCACCAGCAGCGGCCCCGGCCGGTACTTCCGCAGGTGGTTGAGTGCGTTGTTGACGGCGATCCGCCTCAGCCACGCCCCGAACGTGCTCTCGCCGCGGAACTGGTCGATCTTCATGAATGCGTCCACGAACGACTCCTGCAGCAGGTCCTCGGCCGTGGTGTGATCGTGCACGATCCGCATGATCGCGTTCAGCATCGCGCGGGCGTATCGCTGGTACAGCTCACGCTGCGCCCGGCGGTCGCCCCGGCGGCACTGCTCCACCAAAGGTGAGCTGATGTCCTGGAGGTCGGCTTCCAAATTTGTTTACCCTTGTTTGCCATCAAAGATGTCCGGGCGGAGGCAGGGTTGCACGGAGCGGAAGAAAAATTTGGGGCGAGGACCGGCGCTGACCTCCGACTTCGACTACTGTGCACCCATAGAAATGCATTCGGCTTGACCATCTAACTGTCGACCTGTATCAGGACAGGACACTTCGCCACCTCGCACTTTGCCACTTCAGACCTCGTGCCCCGCCTCAAATGAGTAGTTTTGACTTTCCGTAGACGCATGGCGAAGAACAAGAACAGACCTAAAGAAACAGTTGCTCCGAAGCCGACGCGGCGCTTCAACCTGGGCGGCGCGCGGCGGCTGTTCTCGGACCGGCGGCTGCATCTGAGCGTAGGGCTGTTGCTGATGGTGGTGGCCCTCTTTCTGCTGGTGGCGTTCGTCTCCTACCTGTTTACCGGCGCGGCCGACCAGAGCGTAGTCGAGAGCTGGCGCGAGACGGGCGTGCGCCCCGCCGGCGACGAGGTGAGCAATTGGCTGGGCTTCCTCGGGGCGTGGTCGGCGCACCGGCTGGTCTACCACTGGCTGGGACTGGGGGCGTTCTTCTTGCTGCCGATCTGTTTTCTGCTCGGCTACCGCCTCGTGTTTCAGCGCGACCCCTACCCCCTGGCGCGCCTCACTAACCTCTGCCTGTTTGCCGCCCTCTGGCTGAGCATCCTGCTGGGCGCGATGCTACTGACGGCCGGAGCATCCGCCCGCCTCACGTTTCTCGCAGGCGGCATCGGCTTCGAGTGGAGCAGCCTACTGCTGCAACTCACCGGCTGGGGCACGTTCTTGGTCTTGGCGTTCTTTCTGACCGTGTTCGTGATCTACTTCTTCGACGTGCGCCACCTGATGCCCCCGGCCCTGCGCACGCCCCGCGCGGCCGCTCCGCCCGCCCGCCCGGTCAGCATCGACGTGCCGATCTCGAACGACTTTGAGGCTGCCTTCGAAGCCGAAGCACGCGAGCCGGGCGCGGTGATCGTCGAGACGCCGCCCCCCCCGCCGACGATGCCCGCCGCCGAAGAAACGCCGGTCGAGGATGAACTGGAGTTGGCCATCGAGCCGCGCCGTGAAGAAGAGGTAATCGACGAGGCCGACGAAGAGTTGGCGCTGGAGGTGGGCGCGGGCGTGAACGAGGCAGTGGGCCGCCAGGACCAGGCGCACTACGACCCCACGCTGGAGCTGTCGCAGTTCAGGTTCCCGCCGCTCGACTTGCTGCGCGCCCACGGGCAGGAGCACGTCGCCCCCGACGAGGAGGAGTTGAAGGCCAACAAGAACCGCATCGTCACCACGCTGTCGAACTACAATATCGGCATCGCCAGCATCAAGGCCACCATCGGCCCGACCGTGACACTCTACGAGATTGTGCCCGAGGCGGGCGTGCGCATCTCTAAGATCAAAAACCTGGAAGACGACGTGGCGCTGAGCCTCTCGGCGCTCGGTATCCGCATCATTGCGCCCATTCCCGGCAAAGGGACCATCGGCATCGAGGTGCCGAACAAGAACCGCGAGATCGTCTCGGCGCGCTCGGTGATTTCGACCGAGAAGTTCCTCAGGAGCCGCGCCGAGCTGCCCGTGGTGCTGGGCAAGACCATCACCAACGAGGTGTTCGTGAAGGACCTCGCCAAGATGCCGCACCTGCTGATGGCCGGGGCCACGGGCCAGGGCAAGTCGGTGGGGCTGAACATCCTGCTCACCTCGCTGATCTACAAGAAGCACCCCTCGCAGCTCAAGTTCGTGCTGGTAGACCCCAAAAAGGTGGAGCTGTCGCTGTTC
>JBARYS010000563.1:0-2284 GCA_049648155.1 Catalinimonas sp.
AGCTGCGCCCGCCGCCCCGGTAGTCGCGGCGGCCCCACTTCTGGTGGTAGGTAAAGTCCGCGTGCGAGGGGCGAAACTTGTCGGCGATGTGCGAGTAGTCCTTGCTGCGCGCGTCGGCGTTGCGGATCAGCAGGTGCAGGGGCGTGCCGGTCGTGTGGCCCTCGAACACGCCCGAGAGCACCTCGAACGTGTCGGCCTCCTGGCGCTGGGTGGTAATGCGCGACTGCCCCGGCTTGCGTCGGTCCAGGTCACGCTGAATCAGGTCGAGGTCGAGCGGCAGACCGGCCGGGCAGCCGTCGATGGTCGCGCCGATGGCCGGGCCGTGCGACTCGCCGTAGGTCGTGACGCGGAAGAGGGTTCCGTAGGTATTCAAAAGACGTGCGGATTGGAAATGAGCGCCAAAGGTAAGCCCACGGCGGCGGGGCAAATGCGTCCGCTTCTCAATCTTCGACGTCTACCTACTTCCATTCACGCTAGGTCGTGTTGATCTATAGCATGCTGATACTTTCGGCGCTTTTTACCCGTGTTCTGCGCCGCTTTCGTTGGCCGGTGCGCGGCCTAGGCGGCCCCGCAATCGCCCGCCTCAAGCAACTTGACTACGCGCAAAAAGACGCGCGAAAGCATGATCAACACGACCTAGTGCACCTCCGCAAGGTGAATGGCGGGTCGTCCACCTTGTGGAGGTACGTTATCCTTGTTCAGCGGACGATCACCTTGGTCGTTTGCAGGCGGTCGGCGCTCTTTAGTTGTAGGAAGTAGAAGCCGGGGCGCACACCCTGCACGCTGAACTGGTTCTGCCCCCCGGCGTAGCGGCGCACCGTGCGTCCGGCGGCGTCAATCAACCGGGCACCGGCGACCTCGCGGGCGGGCCGTTCGACGCGGAACTGGTCGCTGGTAGGATTGGGGTAGACGCGCAGGGCGCGGCGGGCCTCGTCGAACGCCGGGGTGCCGGTCACCCGCTCGCCGACGGGCACGCGGTAGAGCTCATCGCCCAGCACGCCGTCGGTGGCACTCAGATAGAGATAGCCGTCCCGCACCAGAAACTGCGAGGTGTTCTGGGGGCGGCTGCCGGCGGGGCCGGGGCGCAGTTCGGCAACCAGCGTCAGCGCACCGGTTTGCGTGTTGTAGTGGTGCAGCTCGCGACCCACGCCCGTGCCGGGGTCGGCCCAGAAGTAGAGCAAGCTGTCGACCCGCTGCACCGAGTAGTTGACGTTGTTATAGAACATGTCGGCGCGCACCGCCACGGCGGGCGGATTCTGGCCGTCGTACTTCCAGAGGGCCGACCCGCTGGAATCTTGCGCAACGAAGTAGAGCGTGTCGCCGACCGCCGTCAGGTGCAAGGGATTTGAGCTGTTGGCACGCCCCCGGTCGTCGCGGCCCGGGAAGAGGTCAGCCACCAAGCGGATACTGTCGCCGTCGTAGCGGTACAGTTCCGTAGCGTGAATCGTGTCGGCGTAAGCCTGTAAGTAGAGTTGCCCCTGAAACGGCGTCGCGCCCGACATCCAGATGCCGCCCGCGCCCACGCTAAGGTCCTGCACCTGCGTGGGGGCGTTGGTGCCGTCGTAGGTCCACAGTTCGCGGCCCTCGCCCGTGCCGCCGTCGGCGAGGAAGTAGAGCTGGTCGTTCCACACGAACAGGTTCCTGGCCCCGCTACTTGGCTTCCCGGCGGCGATGTCGGCCACCAGCGCGGGGGCGTTGGTGCCGTCCCAGCGCCGCAGCTCGCTGCCGTAGGTGGTGTCGAACGCGACGTAGTAGAGGTCGTCGCCCCACGTCAGGAAATCGCTGCCGCCGCCGGGCAACGCCGTCGACCGGGTAGGCGTACCGTTACCGTCGTACTGCCAAATGTGCGTGCCGGCGCTGTCGCGCGCGCTGCAGAAGAGGCGGCCGTCGAAGGTGAAGAAACGCTGAGGGCTGGAGCTGAACTGCGGATATTGCCAAGCAGGGTTCTCGCCGGGGTATAGGTCTGCCACCTCACTGACCTGCGTACCATCGTAGACGTACAGCTCGCGGCCGTTCGCGCCGGTGGCGTTGAAGTAGACCCGGTCTTGGTACTCGATCAATTCAGAGGGAGCGGAGTTCGCGTTGCCGTCGTTGACGTTGGCCGCCAGCGTGAGGGCGGTGCCGTCGTAGCGGTAGAGCTCTTCGGCCACCGTGCCGAGGTTGGCGGGGAAGTAGAGCGCCCCGTTGTAGACGTGGTTGATGCCGCCCACGCTGCCCATCCAGTAGTCAATGTCGGTGACGGGCGCGGGGGTGCCGGTGCCGTCATACCGCCACAGCTCTTGTC
>JBARYS010000564.1:0-1662 GCA_049648155.1 Catalinimonas sp.
CAATCCGTGGAAGCACGAAGAAGTCCGAGGGTTATCAAATTCGCCCCCAACGTCAAGGCACCGGCGCGAAGAGCGCCCGCCAGGGGATGACGAAGGGCAGCACGACCACCCACACCAGGAAGAAGAGCGCCATGCCCCGGGGGTAGGGGAGGCCGCGCGACACCGCCGGTAGTGCGGCGAACAGTAGCCACGACGCCTTGTAGATGAGTTGAAAGAGGAGCACCAGCGCCATCTGCCGGGGCAGGAAGAGGCCCACCAGCGAGAGCAGAAAAATGCCCCCCCAAAGCGCCCCCACCAGCCGGATGGCCTCCGAGTAGTCGAAGGCCCACTCGAACACGGTGCGTTGCGCCACGCGGGGGAAGAAGAGGCTCGTGATGCTGATCCAGCCCGCGACCAGCACGTTGGCGGCGTAGACGAGGCGCAGCCAGATCACCGCCGCAGGCTCAGCTTGAACTCCGTCAGTTTGCGCTTGGTGTCGAGCGGAAAGTCGCCGCGCATCACCCAGTCGTAGAACGACGGCTCCCGTTCGAGCACTTCGAGCACGGGGCGGTGCTTGTGTTTGCCGAAGTTGATAATCGCCACGCCCTCATCGTTGTAGCACATCCGGTTGGCGAGGTCGATCATGCGGTCGTTGAGCAGCTCGTGCATCGCGTCCACATCGCGCGAGATCGTGCCTTGCTCCTTGCCTAGGTTGTCGTAGGCGGTTTGGCCGTCGTAGCGGTCGAGCTGCCCGTCGAGCACCCGCAGCGTGGCGATGGTGTCGGCCTCGGCACTGTGCGCCCCCCGCCCGATGTCGCTGATGTCGCCGTCGCAGTAGAAACGATAGGCGGCCGAGAGGTTACGCTTCTCCATCAGGTGAAACAGGCGGGCGGCGTCCAGCAGGCGGCGCTTGCTCACGTCGAAGGGCACGTCGGTCCGCAGAAACTCTTCGACCAGCATCGGCACGTCGAAGCGCACGTGGTTGAAGCCCGCCAGGTCGCACCCCTCCAGCACCCGGGCAATTTCGCGCGCTACTTGTTTGAACGGGGGGGCGTCGCGGACGTCCTCGTCGTAGATGCCGTGGATGGCGCTCGTCTCGGGCGGGATGGGTACCGTCGGGTTGATGCGCCACGTGTTGAGCACGACGGTGCCGTCGGGCAGGGCTTTGGCGACCGACATCTCCACGATGCGGTCCTTTACCTGGTCCACGCCGGTGGTTTCGAGGTCGAACACAGCCAGCGGGCGCTTCAGGCGAAAAGTGTGGGTCATGGTGTGTGGGTGGGTTGGGTGAGCGTGCGGGCCAGTGCCGGAAGGTCCAACCCCCCGAAGGTCCCCGACGACATCATCAGGAGGTTTTTGTCGTGCCACGGCTGCGCTTCGAGCCAGTGGCGCAGCGCGGCCGCGTCGGAGAAGACGCGCAGGTCGGCCCGCTCGAAGGCGGTCTGAATGGCGGCCTCGTCGAGCACGGGCAGTTGCTTGTGGCGCGACACGGCCGGGTCGTAGTAGACGGCGGCGGCGTCGGGTGCGTGGAACGTGTGTGCGTACTGCTTCAGAAACGCCGGGTCGAGGCTGCTGAAGGTGTGGATCTCCAGGCAGGCCACCAGCCGGCGGCCGGGAAACTGCTGCTTGGCGGCCTCGGCGGTGGCGCGCAGCTTCGAAGGGGCGTGGGCGAAGTCGCGGTAC
>JBARYS010000565.1:0-4281 GCA_049648155.1 Catalinimonas sp.
GCACCCGCACTCAAATCGTGCCGATGCCTCTCTTCTTCTGATCGTAGGTCAAGGAACTTGCGGCATCGAACCTCTCGTCCGGCTGCCTTCCCCTCAGCTTTTTCGCAAAGGGACGGCAAAGGTAGTATTTTCGTTGGTGCTTACCAAAGCCGATCGCAAAATATATTTCACACTGTTTTTCCGCGAAGGCTTACCACCACAGCGGCGGTACGTCAGAGGCTGCCCTTAGTGCTGGGCAACTGATCGGGGCGACGCGGGTCGCGTGCCACGGCTCGTCGGATGGCTCGCGCCCACGCTTTGAATATCGCCTCAATCTTGTGGTGCTCGTTGTCGCCTTCGACGCGCACGTTGAGGTTACACCGGGCGGCGTCGCTGAACGACTTAAAAAAATGGTAAAACATCTCAGTAGGCAAGTCGCCGATGCGTTCGCGGCGGAACTCGGCGTCCCACAAGAGCCAGTTGCGCCCGGAGAAGTCGATGGCTACCTGCGCAAGGGCGTCGTCCATCGGCAGTAAAAAGCCGTACCGTTCGATGCCCCGCTTGTCGCCCAGCGCCTTTAGAAAGGCTTCGCCGAGGCCGAGGGCAGTATCTTCGACGGTATGGTGTTCGTCGACGTGAAGGTCGCCCTCGACACGTACGGTAAGGTCGACGCCCCCGTGCCGCGCCAGTTGGTCGAGCATGTGATCGAAGAAGCTCAGCCCCGTCCGTAGCTCGGCCTGCCCGGTACCGTCCAGGTTAAGTTGAACGAACACGTCGGTCTCACGCGTTTTGCGGTGCACGGTAGCGACGCGGTCCGGGAAGCGTAAGCGGCGGTACAACTCGGGCCACGTGGCGAGGGGCGCGTCGGCGTTGATCAGCAAGCTCTCCGCGCCCAGTCGTTCGGCGATCTCCGCGTGCGCCGGGGTCGTGCCGACGAGGTAGTCGCCCGGCGCTACTTCGGCAGTTTCTTTGTTGACTTCTACCTGCATCTCGAAACGAACGTCCGCGCTCGACAGGGTCGCGAGCATCTGGGGCAACGCGGACGACTCTTCGTTACGAATCAGTACGAATCTGAAGTTGGCCTCCTGCGTCAGCCGGTGCAGCGTCACGATGGCACCAGGCACGAATCGAACGGCAGCCTCACCGTGCGTGGAGAAGTTTGCGATGGCTTCTTGACGGACGTAAAGCGTTCGTTTCATGGGGTGGCGGAATCAAAGCGACGGAGGGCGTCGATGAGGACCGCGTTCTCGGCTTCCGTTCCTACCGTCACGCGCAGGCACCCTTCGCACAGGGGCAGACGGGAGCGGTCGCGCACGATGACCTGCTGATCGATGAGGTAACGAAAGACGGTCGCGGCGTCGTCGAAGCGGGTGAGCAGGAAATTAGCGTCCGAAGGAAACACGTGCTGTACGAACGCAAGCGCCGACAATTCCTTTTGAAGGTGGGTGCGCTGCTCCGTCAGCTTCGCCACGCGTTCGTTCTTACGCTCCGTTTGGTCCAGCGCCGCGAGGGCGTGCTGCTGCGTGAGCAAGTTGACGTTGTAGGGCGGCTTAATGCGGTTTAGCACCCGGATGATTTCGGGCGAGGCGAAGGCCATGCCGAGACGCAGGGCGGCCAGGCCCCAAGCCTTCGAAAAAGTCTGCAACACTACTATGTTCGGGTACCGGTCCAGCTCCGGCAGCCAAGAATGTTCGGGGCTGAAGTCCGCGTACGCTTCGTCGATCACGATTAGCCCGGGGAAGTCAAGCAGCCGTTCTACCGCCTCGCGGTCCATCACGTTGCCGGACGGATTGTTGGGCGAGCAAACAAACAAAAGCTTTGTGGTGTCGCCGAACGCCGCGAGGGTAGCGGTCACGTCGATTTGGAAGCCGGGCAGCAGCGGCACGGACTTGATGCCGAGCTCGTTGAGCCCGGCGCTGACGCCGTACATGCCGTAGGTGGGCGGCAGCAGGATGACTTGGTCTTGCCCCGGACGGCCGAACGCCCGCATCAGGAGGTCGATGGGCTCGTCGCTGCCGTTGCCTAGGAAAATTTGCTCCGGGCGCACGCCTTTGACTCTCGCCACCCGGTCTTTGACGGCACGCTGGTACGGGTCAGGATAGCGATGCAGGGGCGCGTCGATCACCGAGCCGTAGGCATTCTCGTTGGCGTCGAGGAACACCCCTTCGGTCCCGTCGTAATCGTCGCGTGCGGACGAGTAGGGCACCAAGTGGCGCAGGTGCGGGCGGATCAGTTCGTCGAGCGGCTTCATCGTAAGGATTCAAGCCGGATAGAGACGGCGTTGCGGTGGCCGCGCAGCTGCTCGGCCTCGGCCATAACCTCAACGGTCGGCCCCAAGTTGCGCAGGCCGTCGGCGGTCAATTCTTGGTAAGTGATCTTCTTGACGAAGCTGTCGAGCGAGACGCCGCTGTAGGCCGTGGCCCAGCCGTTGGTCGGCAGCGTGTGGTTGGTACCGGAGGCGTAGTCTCCCACCGACTCCGGCGTTAGGTGGCCCAGGAAAATCGAGCCGGCGTGGTAGATGTCTTCGCTCCAGGCGGCGGCACGGTCGGAGGCGATAATGAGGTGCTCGGGGGCGTAGGCGTTTGTCAACGCCACGGCGGCTTCGGCATCGCGAACGAGCACGGTGCGGCTGTGGCTGAGCGCCTGCTCCGCCGTTGCCCGGCGGGGCAAGTGCACGAGCTGCTTTTGCAACTCTGTGGGCAGCGTGTCGAATAGGGCTTCGGAGGTCGTCACGAGCACCACCTGACTGTCGGCACCGTGCTCGGCTTGTGAGAGCAGATCGGCCGCAACAAAGTCGACGCGCGCGGAGTCGTCGGCCAGCACCAGCACCTCCGAGGGGCCGGCGGGCAGGTCGATGGCGACTCCCTCACGGCTGATGATCTGCTTGGCGGCGGTTACGTACTGGTTGCCCGGGCCAAAGATCTTGTAAACGCGTGGCACCCACTCCGTCCCGTAGGCCATGGCCGCGACGGCCTGCGCCCCCCCGATCTTAAATACCTGATGCACACCCGCCAGTTCGGCGGCATAGCACATGGCGTGCGGCAGGGTACCGTCGCGGCCGGGGGGCGTGCACATCACCACCTCGGTGCAGCCGGCCACCGCCGCCGGGACGCCCAGCATCAGGACCGACGAAAAGAGCGGGGCCGTGCCGCCGGGCACGTAGATACCCACCCGCCGGATGGGCACCGAACGCCGCCAGCAACGCACGCCGGGTTGGGTCTCGACGAGCGTCACGGGTTCGCGCTGGGCTTCGTGAAAGCGCTTGATGTTTTCGTACGCCCGGTGCAGAGCGTCTCTCAGGTTCTGAGGCAGGGCGGCGCGGGCAGCGGCGAACTCCTCTTCAGTGACCCGCACCGCGTCGGGTGCCGCACCGTCGAAGCGCTCGCTGAACTCACGCACGGCTACGTCGCCCCGGTCGCGTACGGCGTCGAGGATGGGGCGCACGCGCGCTTCCACCTCGGCGGTGCTCATCACGGGTCGGGCCGTGATCTCGGTCCACTGGTCGGGCGTGGGGTAGCGGTAGGTCTTCACGGATGGATTGCTAGAGAATCATCTTCTCGATGGGCACCACCAAAATGCCCTCCGCGCCGGCGGCCTTCAGTAGGTCGATCTTGCTCCAGAATTCGTTCTCGTTGATCACCGAGTGCATCGAACTCCAGCCCGGTTCTGCCAGCGGCACCACCGTGGGGCTGCGCATCCCCGGCAGCAGAGCACGGACGCGTTCGATGGCCTCGTTCGGCGCGTTCAGCAGGATGTACTTGTTGCTCTTGGCATCCTGCACCGCTTTGATACGGAACAAGAAGTCGTCGAGAAGCTTGTGTTTGGCGGTGCTCAGGTCGGGGTGGGCGATCAGTACGGCCTCGGAGTGCATTACCACTTCAACCTCCTGCAGGCCGTTGGTCATGAGCGTACTGCCGGAGCTAACAATGTCGCAAACCGCGCCCGCCAGCCCGATGCTTGGGGCGATCTCGACCGAGCCACTGATCTCATGGATGGTCGCCTGCACATCGTGTTCACGGAGGAAGTTGGACAGGATACGGGGGTAGGACGTTGCGATACGCTCGCCTTGCAGGCGCTCGACGCCACCGTAGATTTCGCCCTTCGGCAGCGCGATGGAGAGGCGGCACTTCGAGAAACCCAACCGATAGACGAGTTCGACGGGTTGCTCTTTTTCGAGCATCACGTTCTCGCCCACCACCCCGATGTCGGCTACGCCGTCGGCCACGTAGCCGGGGATATCGTCGTCGCGAAGGAAGAGAAACTCCATCGGGAAGCTGCTCGCCTGGGCCTTGAGCTTTCCGG
>JBARYS010000566.1:0-4874 GCA_049648155.1 Catalinimonas sp.
AAAGGCCGGGCGGGCGGGTTTTTCGCCCCAACTCTCAGACGCAGAATCCACGTCTGCATGACCCGTCATCCACGCTGTGGAGGTGCACCAGATGGGCCGCGCAGCAGGCTGCTCCGTGGCCGCTATACCCCTCCCCGCCCGAACGCCCAGAGCAGGAAATCGGGCAGCACCTGTCCCCAAGTCGGCTGGTCGTGGCGGCCGCCGGGCACCTCCACGTAGCGGATGGCCTCGTCGGCGTAGCCCTTCCGCTTGAGCTCTTCCATCAGGTGCAGCGTGTCGCCGATGGCGTCGATGATGCCGTCGCCGTCGCGGTCGGAGTCTTCGTCGGCCGTGCCCGCCTGAAACCAGAAGCGCAGGTCGGGGTGGAGGTCGCCCTCGCGCACCATCGTGTGGGCAATGCGATAAGAGTCGTCGTGGGTCTCCTGCCAAGAGCGGCTGCGCCACCAGAACGACCCCGAGAACACGCCGACCTGCCCGAAGCGCCCCGGGTGGTTCCAGGCCAGGTCGAACGCCGACAGCCCCCCGAGCGAGAAGCCCATCACGGCCGTCTGGGCGGCGCGCGGCGAGGTGTGGTAGTGGCCGTTCACGTAGGGCATCAGTTCGTGCAGCACGAAGCGGGCGTAGTGGCTCGCGCCCGCCCCGCGCCCCTGGTAGTCGGGGCGGGCGGCGGTGCCGTACTCGTGGAGGCGGTCGGCGGCGCGCACGGCCACCACCACGAGCGGCTGCAGCGACCCCTCGGCGTAGAGGCGCGTCAACGTCTCACGCATCTTCACCGCTTCCATATCTTGCCCGTCGTTGGCGTAGAGCACGGGGTAGGGCACGACGCCGCGCGTGCGGTGGCCGGGCGGCAGGAATACGTCGACGGCCACTTTGCGCCCGAGGGCCTTCGAGCGGAAGCCCAGCAGCCGCTCCACCCGCACGGGCGCGGTGCGGTCTACCTCCTTCTGAGTAAGTACGTGCCGCACGTAGCGCAGCAGTCCTTGGCCGAATTTCATGGGGTGAAGGTAACAAATAGCGTGCGCCGCCTGGGCGAGGACTCTTTGAACGCTCTTTTCAACTCATCGACACCATTCGGGCCGCGCTCCTCACTGCCGCACTAGTGCACCTCCGTAAGATGCCTGACGGGTCATCCACGCTGTAGAGGTACACTAGGTCGCGTTGAGACATAACCTGCTGATGCTTTCGGCGCTTTTTACGCGTGTACTGCGCCGCTTTCGCTGGCCGGTGCGCGGCTTAGGCGGCCCCGCAATCGCCCGCCTCAAGCGTTTTGACTGCCCGCAAAAAGACAAGCCAAACCACGAAACCATCTTCCATGTCAACACGACCTAGATGACCACCATCGTAACTTGCTGTGATCAATGCCTGCTGGTGACTTCAAATCGCCTTTTGCTGAGCCCCTCCGTACGCCGTCACCCACCCCCCGCTTGCCCCGTCGGGCACCACGCCAGGATCGGGCAGCGCTCGCAGGCCGGGCGCTGGAAGTAACAACACTTCTGGCCGTGGTACATCAGCGCCTCGTGGTGGTCGTAGACCGTCTGCGCGTCCCACCCCTCGGGCATTAGGGCCGCCAGCGGGCCGTGCGCGGGGCCGGGGCCCATCTTTTTCGGGCTCCAGCCCAGGCGCTGCGTCACGCGCTGGTGGTGGCTGTCGACGGGCAGCGCCGCGATACGCAGCTTGCTGAACAAGAGGGTGGCCGCGCTCGTCTTCGGCCCCACGCCCGTGATGGACTCCAGCCAAGCACGGGCCTCCGGCACCGGTAGGTCACGCAGAAAGTAGAGGTCGAACGTGCCGTCGGTGCGCTCGCCGATCTCGCGCAGCACCGCCTGGATGCGGGGGGCTTTCTGCTCGGGCCACGTGCAGGGGGCCAGCGCCTCCTCGACGGCGGCGGTGGGCGCGTCGCGTACCTCGGGCCAGGTGGGAAAGCGCTCGCGCAGTTGCTTGTATGCCTGCCCCGAAAAGCGGTTCTTGGTGCGGTGTGAAAGTAAGGCGCTGATCAGCTCGCTGGTTGGGTCTTTGGTGCTGAAAAAGGGGAAAGGCGCGTCGTACGCAGCGCAGAGGGCGTCGTGTATGGCCAACACGGTGGCGCGGTCGACGGGGGCGGTAGGGTCCATGCTCCTTCGTACGTAGCCCTCCGGCGCGGGGTGCGGACGACGCTCGCCGGGAAAGTCGCCGGAATGTCGGCGGGCAAACGTCCGTTCTGCCGGCTGCGGCCCACCTTCGAGGCATGAAACACGCACTCACCTTTGCCTTGCTGCTGTCGGCTGCCGGGGCCTACGCCCAACTCCCCCGGAACGCCGAAGACGTCGACCCGATCAAGGTCGGCCAAACTGTGCCCGACGCCGAGATCACCGCCCTCGACGGTAAGAAGCAGTCGTTGCGCACCGTAACGGAGGCCGCCCCCACGGTGCTGATCTTCTACCGGGGCGGCTGGTGCCCGTTCTGCAACAAACACCTCGCAGAGGTGGGAGCCGTCACGGCCGACCTACGCGAGCTGGGCTACCAGGTGGTGGCCGTCAGTCCGGACGCACCCTCGGGCCTGCAAGCCACGACCGACAAGCACGACCTGGACTACGCACTCTACTCCGACGCCCCCGGCACGCTGACCCGCGCGATGGGGCTGGCCTTCGCCGCGCCCGAGCGGTACGGCGCGATGCTGGGCGAGGCGTCCGGCGGCAAAAACGAGGGCTTCCTGCCGGTGCCCGCTCTCTTCTTGGTCGATACCGACGGCACGATCCGCTTTGCGCACGTGGACGCTGATTACAAGGAGCGTCTTTCGAGCGAAGCACTGATGGCGGCCGCACGTGAGCCGGCCGCGCGGTAGTCCGCGAGCAACCACCCGGAGAGGGGGGCGGAGCCGTACGGTTCTAACCCCCTCTCCGAGTGGTTGAATTACCGTGGCATCACCGCCGCACGAAGGGCACGGTCTGTCCGAGCGCGTTGATCACCCGTACGGTCGTGGTAGAGCGGTTCTCGGGCAACTCGACGCGTAGCTGGTCGGCTACCTCTTGGGAGGGAGAGCCGCTCACGGTGCAGTTCTTCGATACGACCTTCGAGGCTACGTCGGGCTGTTTTCGGGTGACGGGCGTCTACACGAGACGACCTGCGCGTGCGGTCGGCCCACAGCGACCGTACGGCCTGCACACCCGAGGAGCGCCGCCGCCACCCGCCGGTACCCATCACGACGGGCAAGCTCACCACACGAAACGACACGCTGATTCTGTACGACCGCCAGGGGCAGGCCTCGGTGTTCGTACGGCCGTAGCGGGGCGAATGGCCGCTCAGCACGACCCGCCGACCGAGTCTACTACAAGCTGTTGCCGCGCAGGAAGTCTTCGACCGGCATCCGCCGCTTGCCCTCGGGCTGGAGCTCTTCGACGGCCACGCGGCCGTCGGCGGTGCCCACGTGGAGGTGCGTGCGGTGGTCGGTCAGTACCGCCCCCGCCGCCGCCGGTTCCAGGCGAGGGCCGACGTCGCGCACGCGGTAGAGCTTGTACTTCTTGTCGTGCAGCACCGTCCAGGCGGCGGGAAACGGCGACAGGCCACGCACGAAGTTCACCACGTCAGCCGAAGGCTGGTGCCAGTCGACCTCGCACGTCTCGCGGAACAGTTTGGGAGCCCGTTTCTCGGCGGTGGGCTCGCGCTGGGGCAGGCGCGGGGCGGTGCCGTCGGCGATGGCCGCGACCGTACGCACCACCAGGGCCGCGCCCCGCTGCATCAGGCGCTCGTAGACCGCGCCGGTGTCGTCGTCGGGGTGGATCGGCTCGCGCTCTTGAAAGATCAGGTCGCCCGTGTCGACGGCGTGCTTCAGGAAGAAGGTCGTCACGCCCGTTTCGCGCTCCCCGCGAATCACCGCCCAGTGGATCGGCGCGGCCCCCCGGTAGTCGGGCAGCAGCGAGGCGTGGAGGTTAATCGTGCCGAGCGGCGGCATGTTCCAAACCACCTCGGGCAGCATCCGAAACGCCACCACCACCTGCAAGTCAGCGCGGTATCCGGCGAGCTCCGCCAGAAATTCCGGGCGCTTCAGCTTCTCCGGTTGCAGCACGGGCAGTTTTTGCGAGGCGGCGTACGCCTTCACCGGCGAGGCTTGCAGCTTGCGGCCCCGCCCGGCGGGCTTGTCGGGCGCGGTCACCACCGCCACCACCGGCCAACCCGCCTCCACCAGTGCGCGCAGGCTGGGCACGGCAAACTCGGGCGTCCCCATGAAGACAATACGTGGTCGGTCGGTCATCGGCACGAAGCTACGCATCAAGTCAAGAGGGTGGAGACACGCAGACGGCGCTCAGTAACCGGCCGGCGCCCGCAACCGGCGCACGGGCGGCACGTCGGGCAGCGCCCGCTCCAAAAAGGTCAGCGCCCGGTGCTCAGACCAATAGATGCCCGCCGGGTCGGGGGCGGAAAAGCCGCAGTGGCCGCCGGTTTCGGGGATTTCCAGGAAGACATGCGGGTGGTTCTTGACCTCCTCGGTGGGGTAACACTCCAGCGGCAGCAGGGGGTCGTTCTTGGCGTTGACGATCAGCGTAGGCACGCGGATGTGCCGCAGGTAGCCCAGCGCGCTGCACCGAGCGTAGTAGTCGGAGCCGCCCGCGAAGCCGTGCAGCGGGGCCGTGAACTTGTCGTCGAACTCTTCGAGCGTACGCACCTGCGCCACGTGCTGCGCCTCGAACAGCGCCGCCGTCTCGGCCGAGGTCACCGGCATACGGTCGGCCTTCCGGGCGATCTTCCGCCGCAGCGAGTTGAGAAAGCGCGTGTGGTAGACCTGATTTTCCCAGCGGTTCAGGTTGCGTGCGCCCGCCGCCAGGTGGCACGGCACCGAGAACACCACCGCCCGGTGCAGCGCGCCGAGCAGCCCCGCGCCGCCCTCGCCGAGGTACTTC
>JBARYS010000567.1:0-7313 GCA_049648155.1 Catalinimonas sp.
GCACCCGCACTCAAATCGTGCCGATGCCTCTCTTCTTCTGATCGTAGGTCAAGGAACTTGCGGCATCGAACCTCTCGTCCGGCTGCCTTCCCCTCAGCTTTTTCGCAAAGGGACGGCAAAGGTAGTACGGGAGAATTTCTGAGGCAATGACGGCCGCAAAAAAAGTAGAGACCCTATCCCCCTTCGAAGCCACGGCTATGATCTGCTACAGGAAGACGACCTCGACGATCACTTCTTCGCCGGCGTCTTGGTTGATCATGGTGATGATCTTGGACTTAGCCATGCTGAGTTGATGCTTCAAGGGCGCGGAGTTCAGGTCGACGTAGAGCTTGCGCTCGTTGATGAAGACGCGGTCGGTACGGTCGGCGATGGGCGGGCCCATCAGGCGAGCCCAGGCGTTGATCACGTGCAGTTCGCGGTACTTTCCGGCCAGCCGGTAAGTGTCGAGCAGTTCGTGGATGGTCTCCTTCAGGGTGGTGGTGCCGGTGCGGGGGGGGGATTTGCGGCCGTACTTCTTGCGGGGATGACTCATGCGCTCGGGATCAGGGGGGTAAAGGTCGTCCGTATGATTCGCCCGGGGGTCTTCAGGGCCGCAAATATTTTTTCGGTGCGCTCCGAGCGGGCATCGGTCAGGAAGATCTGCCCGAAGGACTGATCGGCCACCCGGTCCATGAGGTGCCGTATACGCCGGTCGTCGAGCTTATCGAACACGTCGTCGAGCAGCAGCAGGGGCTTCCGGCCGGTTTCGCGCCACATCAAGTCGAACTGGGCCAGCTTGAGCGCCACGACGAACGACTTTTGTTGCCCCTGCGAGCCGTAGCGCTTCATCAGGTGGTCGCCGAGCCCAAAAACGTAATCATCGCGGTGCACGCCCAGCGTGGTGCGTTGCAGTTGCAGGTCGTCGTTCACGGTCTTTCGAAAGCGCCCGGCAAAGTCGGGGTTCTCCCAACTTGAGGTATAGCGTAGGGAGACCTCTTCGCGTTCGTCACAGAAATGGCGGTAGTTCTCCAAGAACACCGGCACGAACCGATCGATCAACGCCCGGCGGCATTCGTAGATCTGCTGCCCCCGCCTCAGCATGGGCTCATCGTAAGCATCCAGCAGGGTGCGGTCGATGAAGTGGCGGGCGGCGAACTGCTTCAGAAGGCGGTTGCGCTGCTGCAACAGGTGGTTGTACTCCATCAGCGCGCGCAGATAAGGCGCGTCGAGCTGCGAGAGCAGGGCATCGAAGAAGCGCCGCCGCCCCTCGCTGCCGTGTCGGATCAGATCGGTGTCATCGGGTGCGATCAGCACCAGGGGGAAGCGGCCGACGTGTTCGCTGAGGCGTTCGTAAGGCACCTGGTTCACCTTGAACACCTTCTTCTCGCCGGGACGCAGGGCGCACGTGACCACCGAGCGCTCGCCGTCGCGCTCGAACATCCCCTCTAAGCGGAAGAAGTCGGTGCCGTGGCGGACGCTCCGGGCATCGAGATGGGTGAACGCGCTTTTCGTCAGCGACAGGTAGTGAATAGCGTCGAGCAGATTCGTTTTGCCCGTGCCGTTGTCGCCTACAAAGACGTTCAGCGGAGCGAGGTCGTCGACGGCGAAAGACTCGTAATTCTTGAAGTTGGTCAGCCGGAGGTGATGCAGGTGCATGCCCCTCTGAACAACGGACCTCGCTTGTGGTTCCCTCTTCGTCAGCCAAAAGAGAACCTCCTTTTGCCTCAGGCGTTTTTATTTACTTTGCGATCTATTCAGACCTGCTCGGCAGGCCGTCGAACGGCTGCAAGCGGTGAATTTTATCCTGCATTTCGTCATAAAGCCTGACTGGCCGCATCTCCTTCAGAATAAAAATCCTCACTTTCGCTCGTTCATGGCCCGCCGAGCAGGTCTATTCTAAATCCATCTCATGGCAACGGTTAAAGAGAAGCAGTCGAAGCAAGAAAAAGCTACTTTTTCTAAGGAAACCTATATGTTCTGGTACGAACGGATGCTGCTGATGCGTCGGTTCGAGGAGCGCGCCGGTCAGTTATACGGCCAGCAGAAGATCAAGGGATTCTGTCACCTCTACATCGGGCAGGAAGCGTGCGCCGCCGGCGCGGTGACCGCCCTAACGAAGGACGATAAGTTCATTACTGCTTACCGCGACCATGGCCACCCGCTGGCGCTCGGCACCGACCCCAACGCCATCATGGCTGAGTTGTTCGCCAAGCAGACGGGTTGCTCGAAGGGCAAGGGCGGCTCAATGCATCTGTTCGATAAGGAGCACAACTTCGTGGGCGGCCACGGCATCGTAGGTGGCCAGATTCCGCTCGGGGCGGGGCTGGCCTTCGCTGAGAAGTACAACAAGACCGGCAACCTCTGCATCTGCTTCATGGGCGACGGGGCCGTGCGGCAGGGGGCGCTGAACGAGACCTTTAACATGGCAATGCTCTGGAAGCTGCCAGTGATTTTCGCCATCGAGAACAACGGCTACGCGATGGGTACGTCAGTAGAGCGCACCTCGAACGTGCACGATCTTTACACGCTCGGCGAGTCGTACGACATGCCTTCGGAGCCGGTCGACGCGATGGACGTAGAGGCGGTGCACCGTGCGGTGGCCGAGGCTGCCGCGCGCGCCCGCGCCGGCGACGGCCCTACCCTGCTGGAGCTGCGCACCTATCGCTACAAGGGGCACTCGATGTCGGACCCCGCCAAGTACCGTACCAAAGACGAGCTGAAAGACTACAAGGAGCGCGACCCCATCGAGCAAGTGAAAGCCTCGATCCTGGAGCAGGGGTTCGCTACCGAAGAAGAGCTGAAGGCCATCGACAAGGAGATAAAAGAGCGGGTAAACGAGTCGGTGAAGTTCGCCGAAGAGTCGGCCTACCCCCCCACCGAAGAGGCCTACAAAGACATCTACGTCCAGTCCGATTATCCCTTCATTCAGGATCAGCCCTGATCAGCACCGCTCCTCCGGTAATCTACGGTCCGCTGCCAAGAACGTGTCTGAGCGAAAAAGAGACGCAAGCGGGCGGGCGGCTGGAATATTTGCGGTAAATTTGCGGCTCTTTTACAAGATCTGAACGGACCGACCATGGCGAAGACGAAGGCCCCCAAGCTGCGCAACACACCTGACGCCAAGCGCCCCGGGGGTGCGGTAATCATCGACGAGCAGGAGGGAGTGCTCGAAAGCCCCGAGGCGCTGCGCGAGCGGTTGGGTCGCACCGACGACTTTTTCCGCCGGCACCAGAAGATGGTGCTAGCCGCAGCCGTGGTGATCGCCCTGCTGATCGCGGGCATCGCTTTTTACCTCTACAATCAAGGGCAGCGCGAAGAGCAGGCACAGGAGTACATCTTCCCGGCGGTCTACTATTTCGAGGCGGATTCGCTGAACAAGGCGCTCGACGGCGACGGTGTTAACTACGGTATGGTCTACATCGCCGATGAGTACGGCAACACTGCGGCGGGTAATCTGGCCTCTTTCTACGCCGGAGCGATCTACTTGAGGCAGGGCGAATATCAGCAGGCAGTCGACCGGCTGGAAGACGTGGACACAGACGATCTGCTCGTGCAGGCCCGTGCTTACGCCTTACTCGGCGACGCCTACATGGAGCTGGAGAACTACGACGCGGCCATCAGCGAGTACCGAAAGGCCGCCAACTATCGCCCGAACGAGGCCTTCACGCCGGGTTACCTGATGAAGCTGGGGCTGGCCTATGAAATGGCTGAACGCCCGGCGGACGCCGCCACCGCCTACGGTCAGATTGTGGACAAATATCCGCAGGCGCAGGAGGTGACTATCGCCAAGCAGTACCGCGCCACCGCCGAGGCTGCCGCTGCGGAGTAATAACGTCCGAAAACAATCCTCAAGGGACGGCTCGACCGTCCCTTTTTTTGTCCCCACTTTTACCTATCCCTGCACATGGCAAGCGCAGCAAAAAACCTGTCGGAATACCGAGACGAGAACCTTCCGGACGTATCGGGCCACCGCTTCGGCGTGGTCGTGTCGGAGTGGAACGAAGAGGTGACCGGGGCGCTGTACGACGGTGCGGTGAGGACGCTGCACGCGCATGGCGTGTCGGAAGAAAACATCGTCCGCAAAGAGGTGCCGGGCAGCTTCGAGCTTCCCCTCGGCGCTCAGTATCTCGCGCAGCGGCACGACGTCGACGCGGTGATCTGCCTCGGCTGTGTGATTCAGGGCGAGACGCGCCACTTCGAGTTCATCTGCCAGGCGGCGGCGCAGGGCATCACGAACGTCGGGCTGAAGTTCAACAAGCCGGTCATTTTCGGGGTGCTTACGCCCGATACGCAGCAGCAAGCCCTCGACCGGGCGGGTGGTAAGCACGGCAATAAAGGTGACGAGGCCGCCGTCACCGCGATCAAGATGCTGGGGTTTTAGTTTCGACGAGCGCCTAAAGTATTGGCGTAAGCGCTCGTCAAAGCCGAGACTGAAAAGCTTCTGACTACGTTCCAGCCCACTGTCTTGGCCCCCTGATGATCAGAGAGCGTATTCGTTGAAGTTAGGAAGAATAAAGCAGATTGATCTTGCTGTTGATCGGCTCAGGGACGCTGACGCCGTGACGGGCCAAGAAGCGTATGGGAGCATAGTAGTTGGATACCAGAGTGGATACGTTCATTGTTATAGAAGTAGACAAATCGCTCTAACGTTTCGCCTAAATCCGTCAGCGACTCGAACAGGAAGCGCTGACAGATGCTGCGGGCCAGAATGCTGTGGTAAGCCTCAACGTGGGCGTTCTGTTCGGCGGTAGCCGGCTTACAAAACTCTTGACATGCCCCGGCCACCCCGCCGCAGTAGTCGCGCACCTTCTCAGCGGTGAACTGGGTGCCGTTGTCGCACCGAACCCGGGCCGCCGGAGCGGTGGAAACGCGTGGGGCGTGGCAGGTAGGTGAGCAAGTGGGTAAAGAGATGAATCACATCGTGTTGGCGAAGCCACCCAAATATGGAACTTACCCCAAACCTATGGCGTATCTCGTCATGATCTCACCCAAGGTGTTCTCAAACGGACGGCCGTTCAAAGGTTGAAAAAACGACACCCTGACTTTGTCTTTGGCCCTGCCAAACAGGGCCACGCACTCTTGCTCAGGGTCATGCCGGGAGACGTACAGAATTCCGTCAAACCTACTCGGATGCTCGTGGACGGCACGGGACCACGCCTGAGAAACGGCGTAGTCAGCCCCGCTGGACAGGCGATTATCGGCACCGATCCTGGCCAAATTCCGACCGGTGATGTCGAACAAGTTTAATTTCTCCTCCACCGAGACCCCCAGCGCCACTCTTTTCCTCAGCGCTTCGGTCGTCACAAAGAAGTTGAAATCCCTCGGTACCCTCGCAAACGTTTCCAGGAACGCTCCGAATGGCTCCAGATCCAGGTAACAGACCCCGAACGCCCCGTTCGGATCGTCGAAGCGATACGCCCCGCTCGTACCGTAGTGCAGCGGGGACGACTGATACTCGCTCGGTGTGATTCGCCAGATCGTCTCGCCCTCGCGCAGGGGCGTAGGTGCTATCGGTAGCTCTCGAAACCCTTCGGGGGGAAGGGGGTGGTCCGCCACACGTTTCGTCATTTTGCCCCGTGGGTTCCGTACGTTCTCGCCTCTCTGATCACCCTGGCCGGCAGCGCCGGGTCAGATGCCGACTCCTTGGTGCGCAGGACGTCGAGGGGCCTCAAACCACCCAGGGTCTCTCCTTCGCTCAGGAAGAACTGTAGTTTCATCCAGGGGTCGTGTGCACGCAACGCTTTGAGGACGTCCGACATGCGCGGGATGACCTGCTGGTTCTCTATCTGCCAGACGGGGGACGGGGTAACGCCAACGGCCCGGGGGGCTCTCCACGCCCAGCAGGGCGTCTGCCTGACGCTTCTTGTCCACCGCCTGCCTGGAGATGCCGAGCAGTTTTCCCATTTGCTCTCCGGATACGGCTCCTCCCTCCTGAGAGAGGAGGCGCTGCTTCGCCTCGACCGCCCTCAACTTTGCTTTGAAGACGTGGTTACCCACATCGGCCTCGTGGCCCAGAGACCGGTCTACCATGCGAAGCAGGAGCTCATGACCATCCTTGGCCACGCTGATGTCTTCGAGGGCCTCCGCGCTCATGACTTCCGTGTAGGCCACGAGGGCATCAAGGGCTCTGCCCAGGGTGACGCCCAACAGCGGGCTCTCACCGGCGAGAGCCACGAACTTCTGGACCGAATCAAACTGCCCAGGGCTACGAAAGCCGTCCACTTCGCGCTTGAACCCGTTGTTTTCTTTCAACTGATCCATACTGAATGTCTTAAAGTTGACATATTCTCTTCATGCCTACTCTGCAAAATCGTCAACTTTAAGATTTGTTCCTCACCCGCTCGTCTTGAAAAAAGCGGCGAGGCCGTGGGGTGATCCGGTGACATGTTACGGCTCAGCCATCCCAGACCATAGAGCCAGTCGAACAAAGCAAATCTGCCAAATCCTGCGTCCAGCCCTATCTGTGGGTGTGGAGCCCACCGGAAAACACCACTACCAAAACATGAATGCGCGCCTTCTCTTCGGCGCTACGGTTAGCTTTGTTTTTCGGACTGCTCATGATCGACAAGTTATCACTTGGGGTGTGACAACGTTGTCCGAATCATTAGGGGGCTACTGGGCCACCTTTCGCGTGGAGCTCCCCTTAAATCCGTTTGATCTTCGCGCCCAGCGCTTGCAGACGCCCGTCGATGTTCTGATAGCCGCGGTCGATCTGCTCGACGTTGTCGATGATACTGGTCCCCTCGGCCGAGAGGGCCGCAATCAGCAGCGATACCCCGGCGCGGATGTCGGGCGAGGTCATGCGGATGCCCCGCAGGTTCACCTTCCGGTCCAGCCCGATGACGGTGGCACGGTGCGGGTCGCAGAGGATGATTTGCGCACCCATCTCGATCAACTTGTCAACGAAGAAGAGGCGGCTTTCGAACATCTTTTGGTGCACCAGCAGCGTGCCGCGCGCCTGTATGGCGGTGACGAGCACGATGGAGAGCAGATCGGGTGTGAAGCCGGGCCAGGGGGCGTCGGAGACCGTCAGGATCGAGCCGTCGATGAACGTGTCGATCTCGTAGTGATAATTCGTCGGCACGTGGAGGTCGTCGTCCTGCTGCTCCAGGCGGATGCCCATACGGCGGAACACGTCGGGAATCACGCCTAGGTGCTTCATCCCCACGTTCTTGATCGTCAGGTTCGAACCCGTCATGGCGGCCAGCCCGATGAAGCTCCCCACCTCGATCATGTCGGGCAGCAGGGTGTGCTCGGTGCCGCCGAGTTCAGCAACGCCGTCGATGGTCAGCAGGTTCGAGCCCACGCCGCTGTTCTTCGCACCCATGCGGTTC
>JBARYS010000568.1:0-6373 GCA_049648155.1 Catalinimonas sp.
GGTGGCCGAAGTGAGCTACCTAATGCGCGAAGAGCGCCACGACGAGGCCCGCCGGGCGCTGGAAGCCACCTTGGCGCGATATCCGGACGACGTCTCGGTGCTGTTGACGGCGGGCGAGGTGTGGGAAAGCCTGCAACGCACAGATTCGCTGCGGGCCGATGAGTACCTAAACCTCCGCCGGGATGCCTACCGACGGGTGCTGGCGCAGGTGCCCGACCACTTTGCGGCCAACTTCAACCTGGGCGTGGCGCTCTACAACCGCGCGATCCACCTGATGACCGAGCAGCAGCAAGACACCGAGCTCGACGCGCTGTTCACCCTGTTGGAGACGTGCGCGGCGCTGTTCCGCGAGGCGATGCCGCTGTTCGAGAAGACACAGTCGCTGCGCCCCGAACACAAAGATTCACTGCGGGCGCTCGAAGGTATTTACCATAACCTGGACGAAGCGGAAAAGCTGCGCGTCGTGCGGGAGAGCCTCTACAGCCTGAAGTGATGCGCGCCCAATATCTGATCGTGGGATTTTTTCTGTTGCTGGCAGCCCCCGCTGCCCGGGCGCAGGGTCTGGGCAATTACCAGGCGGCAGAACGGCGTGTGCACGGCATCTTCCTCTACAACCTCACGCGGTACGTGCAGTGGCCGGAAGGGCACGACCAGGGGGCGTTCATCGTCGGCGTTCTTGGCCAAGACCCACTGCAGCCCGAGGTAGAGATGCTGGCCCGCACCCGTAAGGTGGGCGGCCGCCCGATGCGCGTGGAGATTTACAAAAAAACCGAAGAGGTGCCGAGCGACTGCCACTTACTGCTCGTTTCTCCCGACGAGAGCGTTCACCTCAGTAGTGTGCTGCGCCACACGCGCGGATGGCCCATGCTGATCGTCACCCAGAAACCAGGGCTGGGCCGGGCGGGCAGCACGGTCAACTTCGTGCGTCGAAACAACCGCCCCAGCTTTGAGATCAACCAAGCGGAGCTGAGGGGACGGCGTCTGCGCTGCGCTCAACTGCTGCTACGTCAGGCAGAGGTGCTGTAAGGGCCGCCGCTTCGGGTAGCACCAGGGGCACCACCACCTCGAAGGTTGTCATGTCGGCATCAGCCTGAGGCACGTAGTCGACCGTACCGCCGATCTTATTGGCGGCGATGCGCGCCAAGTAGAGTCCCAGCCCCGTGCCGCTCTGCTCGGGTGAGCCCCGGTGGAACATCGTGAACAGCTTGGCCTCGTTAGCCGGCGAGATGCCGATGCCCCGGTCGGTGATGCGAACGTGGACGCGGCCGTCGCGTTGTTCGGCCGTTATTCGCACGGGGCCGCCTGGGCGCAGAGCACAGCGGAAGCGGATGGCGTTCTCACACAAATTGTTCAAGAGGGTGGTCAGCATCTGCTCGTCGGTGCGGAGGTGCAGCGCAGGAACGGCGGAAACGTCGAATTCGACGGCATCGCGGCCCGGATAGCTCTGGAGCGACAACAGTACCCGCCCGAGCAACCCCTGCAAGTCGAGCGGCTGGGCGCTCACCGCCGCATTGCGCATCTGGTAGATCACGAGCACACGCGTCAGCGTTTGGTTGGTCTGCTCACAAGCCACGTCGAGCATTCCCAAGTACTCCAACGCTTTGGGGTCGGTGACTTCAAGCACCGCCACCTTACAAAGGCCCATGATGCGCGCCAGCGGGCCGCGAATATCGTGCGAGGCGCGGTAGACGAACGTATCCAGCTCGTTGTTGCTGCGCTGTAGTTTGACGTTGGTCGCCCGCAACGCCTGCGTGCGCTCTCTCACCCGCCGCTCCAGCTCGTCGTTGACTTTTTGTAAGCGCTGGTTTTGCGTCTCGATCACACCCTTAGCCCGCAACAGGTGCTCGTTCTTCTCTTCGATGCGGGCCTTTTGCCGGGCCATCTGTTCCCCCCTTCGCCGCACCTCAAGGGTGCGCTCGGCTACGAGTTCTGCCAGTTGGATGCGCTGCCGTTCCACCCCCCTCAAACGAGTCCGGTAGTAAGCGAAGATACCGCCGAGTAGCAGCAAAACGGTACCCAGCCGCACCCACCAGAGCTGATACCAGGCCGGTAAGATGACGATGCGCACCGCAGCGGTAGCCACACCGTCGGGATCAGTCCATGCGCTCCATTGGCTGGTAGCCTCCATGCGGAAGGTGTAGACGCCCGCCGGCAGATTGGTGTAGGGCGCAGTAGGCGTCTCGGTGGCTACCCAGTCACGATCTACGCCCTCCATGCGGTACCGATAGCGGTGCTGCGCGGAAGCGCCGTAGCTCAGCAAGGCGAAGTGCAGCGTGAAGAAGTTGTCGTCGTGGCGCAGCGTAATCTCTTCCACTTGCTCCGGGGGGCGCTCAAATTGCAACGGGGTATCGAACAGGGTGAACCTTCGCAGCACAAGGGGCGGCGGCGGCAATTCGAACGACAGTTTGGAGGCGTCTACCGCCAGCACGTGCGCGTCGGCACCGAAATAGAGTTGATGCGCCCCCCGCCCGGCGGCCCACTCCACAAAGGCGTGGTTCGAGAGGTCTTCCGACTGCGCGAAGTGGCGCGTCTTTCCCGTCAGGGGGTCGAAGCGTACCAAGCCCTGTTCGGTGGCTACCCAAAAAAAACCCTCGTGGTCGCGCAGCAGCGACCGCGCGCCGGTCAAGCGACTTTCGGTGTACCGGTGACGCACGAAGTCACCCCGGTCGCCGCTGAACCGGCAGAGCGTTCCGTTCAGCAGACTGACCCACAGGCGGCCGCGGGCGTCTTCGGCGACGCCCGTCACGGTGCGTCCCGCCAAGCTACGCACGTCGTTCGTGTCTTCTCGGTAGTGCAGAAAGTGCTGCCGGCCGGCTTGCAACCGGACCAACCCGCCTCCGTCGGTACCGAACCAAAAGCCCCCCGTACGGTCCTCGTACATGGTCTTCACGGTGTAGGGCGACATGCTGCGCGCGTCGGCAGAGTCGTGCTGCCAGTGCCGAAAGCGGGGCTTGCCGCTACGTTCTTCCTCTAACCGGCAGAGCCCCGCGCCGTAGGTGCCCACCCAGAGGCGGCCCTGCCGGTCGGTGAAGAGCATCTCGATGGCGTTGCCGGTAAGCCCCGCCGGGTCGGAAGTGTCAGCACGAAAGCGTTCGAAGGTGTCGGTACCGGGGGTGTAGCGGGCCAGCCCTTCGTTAGCTGTCCCGACCCAAATGCGTCCGTCACCGGCCGGTGCCAGCGAGGTGACGATGTCTTCAGGAAGGCTGGTCGCCCCGGTACCGCGACGAAACGACCGGTAGCGCCGCGTCGTGGGGTTGTAGCGATGCAGGCCGTTGCCGAAAGTGCCGAACCAAAGGTTTCCGGCGGCGTCTTCCAGCACTGCCGTCACAGCGGCCATGTCAAAAGTGCCCTCCGTGCCCCGCAAGGCTCTGAACGACGTCTGGAAAACCGGCAGCCGGCTCACGCCCGCCGCCTCACCGGCCACCCACAGCACGTGATCGCGATCCACGAAAACGTGGTTGATCTGGTCGGTGATCGGCCCGCCGTAGGTGTCTGCCCGGTACGCATCAAAACGCTCCGCCCGCAGGGTGGTGTGGATCAATCCGCCACCGCGCGTGGCGAGCCAAAGGTTACCCATCACGTCGGAAGTGATGGAGATCACGTAGCTGCCGGGCAACTGCCGGGTGTGGTAGTGTGTGGCTGCTCCGGTGGTAATGTCCACCCTAAACAACCCTTGGCCGTACGTGCCCGCCCAGAGGTGCCCCCGCCGGTCGTAGTGCAGCGCGAAGACGTCGCTGCCGGCCAAGAGCGGGTTGGCAGCGTGGTGCGCGAATACCTCCTCGTGCGGGTCGAAACGGTAGAGGCCCTCCCCGAATGTACCGAGCCAGAACTGCCCCATGTGGTCCTCGGCAATGGTAAACACCACGCGACTTTCCGGACCACCCGTGTACCGGCGGAAGGCGTCCGTGTGCGCGTCGTAGCGGCAGAGGCCACCGCCGTAGGTGCCGACCCAGAGCTGGTTCCGTTGATCTTCGTGCAGCGCGTGGACGTTGTCGGCCGCCAGGCTGTTGGGGAGGTCAGGGTGGTGGCGGTAATTCGTGAAGGTGTTCGTCCTGATGTCGTAGCGGCTCAGACCTCCGTCGTAGGTGCCGATCCAGAGAGCACCGGCGTGGTCTACCAGCAGGGTCTGCACGTGGTTGCCGGCCAGTGACCGGGCGTCGTTCGGGTCGTGTCGGAACACCTCGACATCGTGGCCGTCGTAACGACAGAGGCCGTTCTTCGTGCCGAGCCAGATAAAGCCTTCCTGATCCTGGCACACGGCCGTGACAGATTCATGCGGCAGCCCTTCTTGGGTCGTCAGGTGTTGGAAATGCGGCTCAAATTGCCCGGCACGCACGGTGCCCGCCGCGAGCGTAAGTACGAGGGAAACCGTAGCGGCCAAAGCACACCGGGCGACCGGACACTGCCCAAACAACCCTCCCGTCGGCACTCGGCGGAGGCGTGGCGCATAGCCGACGAAGTGACGTGGAGAAGGGGCGCTTAACGGCAATGAACAGAAGATTTTTTCGCCACGCCGGGGCAGTACCTCGCGCTGCGGAATTATTGAATTTTTTCGGAGCAACGCGTAGCGGTACAACCGGCGGTTCAATCTTCAAGATGCTGAAAAAGAGGGGAATACGCATCTCCCGGAACAACATTCACACCACCATTGAGGTGCCTTTACGCGCTCTTCGTGCACGTCCCGCTTTATTCTTACGTGTGGATTTCCACAACCAGACCAATCCTTCTAACAAGCGAATCCGTCAAACCAACAGTTAGTCTGCAAAATGATGCTATTTGTATAATAAACAGACGCAAATGCTCGCTCTCCGGCGGAAACCGGTGGTGATCTTTAAACATCTCCTTCACATGTGAGATCAACGCCGGATCCCCCTCACGGGCAGGCAATACGCCGGCGGATGATCACCTCATGGTGGGTGGGGAGGGTTTGGAGCAGGTCCACGTCGCCACGCCCCGCTCGCCCGGCGCGTAGGTGAGCGACAGGTAGGCAGCGGTGGCCCGGCGCGACTCGCCCCAAGCCGACAGCATCGCGGCGACCGGCAGGTACCAGGCACTCCGCCCGCCGGGAGCGACGTAGCGATTGCCGCCGAGCGCACGCCAACCCTCCGGCAGATGGTCGGCCACGGCCGTGCGTACGTAGAGGAACCCGCCAGGCCGCAGCACCCGCCACAATTCTCCCAGCATCGCCGCGAAGTGAGCATCGTCACGCGCGAAGTGCATCACCAGCGAGCAGCAGACCGCGTCGAAGTGTTCGTCCGGAAAGGAGAGCGCTTCCAGTGCCTCCGTCCGGAAGCGGTCGGCGGGCAGACACCACGCCGCGCTCGCCTGCCGGCGCAGGTAAGCGATGTCGTCCTCCGACGTGTCGACACCCCACACCTCCACGCCCGCCCGAAGGGGGTAGATCAGGTTCCGCCCCATGCCGCAGCCGGCGTCCAGTAGGCGGTCGCCGGGGCGCACGCGGCCACGCAACAGTTGTTCGAGCCACGCCGGGTCGATGTCGCCGATCAGCGCGTGGAGGGCAGCGGGCCGCACGTCAGAGGACGGGCACATGGGTGGGCGGCGTGTCCTGGCAGGCGCGCAAGGCGGCTTCGACCTCCTCGACGGTGGTGCGGTCGGCTTCGTTGCCCCAAGCGTTGCGGATGTAGGTCACGATCTGGGCGATCTCAAGGGCGCGGAGGTCCTTTTGGCCCGGCATATTCTGGTTGTAGGTTACCCCGTTGACGACCATCTCGCCGCGCATGCCCCACTTGACGCCGCAGATCACGGCGCGGGGGTTTTCGGCCAGGTAGTCGGCCCCGGCCAGTGGTGGGTAGAGCCGCCCCAGCCCGGCCCCGTCGGCCCCGTGGCAACTGAGGCACCGCTGCTCGTAGAGGTACATGCCCTGCGTGAAGTACTGCGCCTTGCGCACGTCGGAATCGCAGCCGCCGAGCGTGCTTAGCCCGCCCACGAGCAAGGCCGGATAGAGCAAGAGGCGTTTCAAGAAGCCCGTTCCGTTTCGGCGCGCAGCGTGCGGATGTCCTTGATGAGCTTGTCTACCGCCGCAGGTTCGGTGCCGTTGTAGTAGCCCCGGATGTGCCGTTGCTTGTCGACCAGAATGAACTTGCCGCTGTGGTCCAGCCCGTCGATCAGGGCGGGGTTCTCCTCGACGGGCACCATGTACCCCTGACGGCTCATCCGGAAGATGTCGTCGCGCCGTCCGGTCACGAAGTGCCACTGCTGATTGTCGGCCACCCCAAGGCGCTCGGCGTAATCGCGCAGTACGTCCACCGAGTCGTAGCCGGGGTCGATAGAGTGCGAGATGATGGCCACGTCCGGCGCGTCTTTAAAGGCTTCGTGCACGCGCAACATCTCCTTGCTCATCACGGGGCAGACG
>JBARYS010000569.1:0-1807 GCA_049648155.1 Catalinimonas sp.
GTCATTCAGCGCGCAGGTGGCGGGGGCGCGCACCTCGGTCTCGAAGCCGATCGGCGTCGGTGCTTGCAGGGTGTAGGCGTAGGTCACAATGCAGCCCGCCGCGTCGCGGATGCGCACGTTGTAAGCCACGCCGCCGGCCAGCCCCCCGAACGCGGTCGAGTCGCTGAACGAGCCGCCATTGAGGCTGTACGTGTAGGGAGCCACCCCTCCGGTCACGTCCATGAGGCGCAGTTGACCATCTTCGGCCCCAAAGCACGTCGGGTCGATCTGGATCGCCTGGTTCACCACCGGCACGTCGGCCGCCACTTCAAACTCCGTCCGGACGCTACAGCCGTTGCCGTCGAGCACCACCAACGTGTGCGTACCGGCGGCCAGCGACACCGGCGTGGTGGTGTTCATCATCAGGAACAGACCGGCGTTCGCCGGGGCAGTCGAGACGTTCACCGGCTCGTCGTTCAGGAAGTAGCGGTAGTTGCCCGACCCACCCACGACGCTCGTCAGGGCGGCTCGTCCCGTCGGGGCGGTGCACTGCGAAGGCTGCGTCTGCGCGGCGGCCACGGTGAGCACGGCCGGCTCGGTGATCGTAATCAGGGTGTCTTGCACGCACGCCTCGTTGTTGGCGTCGATGAGGTAGAGCGTATGCTCGCCCGCCGGCAGGCCCGCGATGGTGTCGCCGGCCTGAATCGGTTGCAGGTTACCCAGACCGTTCAAGCCGTAGAGGTAGGTGCCCGAGCCGTCGGCCAGCGTGGACACGATCACCGCGCCGCTGCTGTCGCCCGCACAACGGACGTCGGTAAGCACTTCGGCGGCGTAGGCGAACGAACCGGCGCGCTCAAGCTCCACGCGCCACTGCTTTTGACAGTCGTTGGCGTCGCGCACGATCACGTCGTACGTGCCCGGGGCCAGCCCCGCATAAATCGAATCGGGACCGAACGTGATGCCGCCGTCGATGCTGTACGAGACTGGTTGCGCGGCGTCTTCTACCACCACGAAGGTGATGATGCCGTCGTTCAGGTCAGAGCAAGCCGTGGGCGGCTTCCGGTCGATCAGCGTGAACGAGAAGCAGCCGTCGCCACCGCTGCCGCCGCAGTCGCTCGGCTCCAGCACCGTGTAGGTGACGTTCTGCGTGCAGCCGGTGGCAATCTGCGTGACGGTGAGCTGGTAGGTACCCGCCGCCAGGCCGGTGCGTACGCGCATCGTATCGGTCAGGTCGAGCCACTGGTAGCTGAACGGCCCTGCGCCCGTCACCGTCGGAACGATGCGGCCGTCGGTGCCGTCGCAGGTGGTCACGTTGCTCACCACCGCCGGGTTGATCGTGAAGCGCGGCGCGCCGGCACCGACGACCACGCTCCGGAGCGTGTCGGTGCAGCCGTTGGCGTCGACTACCACCACGCCGTAGGTGCCCGCCGTGAGGTTGCCGAACACGTTGGCGTCGCCCAGTGGGCCGAAGCCGGCCCCGGCGTCGAGTGCGTACTGGTAGGGTTCCAGGCCGCCTTGGACTTGCAACGAGATCTGCCCGTCGCCGCTGCTACCCACGCAACTGGACTCGTCGCGCGTCACCACGCTCGCCATCGGCGCGTTCACGGCCCCGAGCGAGAGGTCGGTGACCGTCACCTGGCAGCCGCTGGTCAGGTCGGTAATCGTCACCGTGTAGACGCCCGCGCCGAGGCCCGTAAAGCTGCCGTTGGTGTTGATTGTGCCGTCGCTGAGTTGGTACTGGTAGTTACCCGAGCCACCCGTGACGAAGACCGTGATCGAGCCGTCGTTCGTGCCGCATCCGCTCACCGGCGTCAGGTCAGCCGAAGGG
>JBARYS010000570.1:0-1772 GCA_049648155.1 Catalinimonas sp.
TTTAGGTGCAGACTTCACCGGCATCACCCGCACGTTCGACGTGACCGTGGGCGAGCCTACTCACGCCACCGACCTGCGCGCGGCGGGCATCGAACTCTACCCGGTGCCGACCGACAACGCGCTGACCATCGAGTCGGACACGCGCATTGAGCAGATCGCCATCTTCGACCTACAGGGCCGCCGGATGATGCAGACCGCACCCCGCGCCGCCCAGGCACAGCTTGCGCTCGACCACCTGCCCACCGGCATGTACGTGATCGGCGTGCAGAACGAGCGGGGCATGTCGTACGGTAAGATCATCAAGCAGTAACCCCACACTGCTTGGTAAGAAAAAGCCCGGTGCTCAGCACCGGGCTTTTTCCGTTTGAGGTGAGCCGCTCCGAGCACACATCCACCCGAGGCAAAGGCCGCGCCCGGTAAGTTTGAGATCATCGAACCCCACCACCATGAAGCCCCCCCTTTTGCTGCTCGCACTCTGGGCGCCGCTCGCCGCGCAGACACCCGACTGGATGAACCCCGACGTGGTGCAGCGCAACCGCGAGCCCGCCCGTGCCCACTTCGTACCCTACGCCGACGCCACCACCGCCCGTACCCTCGACCCGGCCCGCTCAGCGCGCCGCCGCTCGTTGGTGGGTACTTGGAAGTTTCGCCGGCTGGAGCACCCCGAAGCGGCCCCCGAGGGCTTTACGCAGCCCGACTACGCCGACGCCGACTGGACCGACCTGCCGGTGCCCTCCAACTGGCAGGTCTGGGGCGCGCAGAACGGGCAGCCCTGGGACGTGCCGCTCTACACTAACATCAACCACCCGTTCGAGGTCGACCCGCCCCGGGTGCCGACCGACCGCAACCCGACGGGCCTCTACCGCCGCCGCTTCACGGTGCCGGAAGCGTGGGAAGACCACCTCGTCTTTCTGCGCTTCGAGGGGGTACAGTCGGCGTTCTACGTCTGGGTGAACGGCGCACGCGTGGGCTACAGTCAGGGCAGCATGTTGCCGGCCGAGTTTAACGTGACCTCCTATTTGAAGGAAGGCGAGAACACGCTGGCGGTGCAGGTGATCCGCTGGAGCGACGGCTCTTACCTCGAAGACCAAGACTTCTGGCGGCTCAGCGGCATCTTCCGCGATGTGGTGCTGCGGGCGCAGCCTAAGCTACATCTCGACGATTTTTACGTCGTCACCGACCTCGACGCCGACTACCGCGACGCCACACTACGCCTGAGGGTAGACCTGCGCAACGGGGGTGAGAAACGCGCGCGCGAACCCCGCCTCCGCGTGACGCTCGAAGACGACCGGGGCCGCGCGCTGCGGGTCGACGAACTGGCCGGGCCGAAGCGCGTCGGGGCGGGGGCGATCGTCACCTTAGCGCACGAGATTGCGGTTGAAAACCCCCGGAAGTGGACCGCCGAGACCCCGGCGCTCTACCGCATCACGTTGGAACTGCTGGACCGCGACGGGCGGGTGCAGGAGGCGACAACGCAGCGTGTGGGCTTCCGCGAGGTGGAAATCCGCGCCGCGCAGGTGCTGCTGAACGGCCGGCCGATCCTCTTCAAAGGCGTAAACCGCCACGAATTTGAGCCGCAGACCGGGCGCGTGGTGAGCGAGGCGACCATGCGGCGCGACCTGGAGCTGATGAAGCAGCACAACATCAACGCGGTGCGCACGTCGCACTACCCCAACGTGTCGCGCTGGTACGAGCTGTGCGATGAGCTGGGGATGTACGTGCTCGACGAGGCCAACATCGAAAGTCACGAGCTGTGGGGCATTCGCAAGGTC
>JBARYS010000571.1:0-2576 GCA_049648155.1 Catalinimonas sp.
CTACTGTCGAAACCCCACGAAGGTTTGAGGGCGACGCGTTCGTAGCTTTCATAGAGTTATCAAATG
Organism: Catalinimonas sp.; assembly: GCA_049648155.1. Lineage (GTDB taxonomy): Bacteria > Bacteroidota > Bacteroidia > Cytophagales > Flexibacteraceae > JBARYS01. The sequence goes on from JBARYS010000571.1 coordinate 67, forward strand.
AAATAGCTAGGACTTACGACCTCCGAGGCGTTTGTTTGTTGTCTTTTGGAAACAGATCGTAGCTCCTAACAGCAATGCTGTACGTCGTGTTAGCGCGTAGAATTTGCTTTTCAGCGTCGTAAACGCATCTTGTGATACTCAGAGAACGATTCGAAGCACTACACTACTGATCTGATCAACAAGCGCGCGTCTGAATGTCAAAGGACGTAACAGATAATCTTCGCCGGGGGCCGCTAGGCGGTCTCGTAGCGGCGGTAGCTGCACTGCACCACCCACTCTTCCCAGTCGAGTAAGAGCTCTTCGGTCGGTTCGGGCAACCGTTCGTGCGCCCGCCGCAGTAGGCTGTGCACCCGGGGCTTTGCACGGCGACCAAAGGAGGTGCGTAGTGATTTCTTAAGTCTCAGGGTCGCCACGCGATATTGGGAGGCGACGCGGGCAGAGAGGGGCAGCACGTCACCCTGTTTGTCAACCACGATCACCGAGAGCCAGTCCGCCAATGGGCCCTGTAGGTCGGCGGGAGGGCAGATCTTGGTCAAGGGCTTCAGGTTGAGCGTCACCGCCAGGTGAGGCGAGTAGCGACTGTGGACGAAATCGGCCAGAAAGTAGGCTCCCCATTGCGCTTCGACCGAGGGCAGGCCATAGGTAGCTTGCAGGCGCACCCACTTAGCACCGGCGTTGTGCGCGGCATCGCTCAGCGCGAGCAGCCCGCTCCACCCTTGCGCCCCGACCTCCTGATCAACTCCCCAGGAAACGTCGCGCCTGGATACGTGTTCAGCCACTTTTTCAATCGCCGCCACCTTCTCCGCCGCCGAAGTGGTAGGGCCCCAAGTAAAGTGGTTAATGTCCTCCCAGGGCAGGCGGTCGGCCGCATCGCGGCAGAGTGCGTCCCCCCGCCACACCAACTCGGTGGCGAAGTCCATCGTCCGGGCGCGGTTCAGTAGCGAGGTGAAGAGCAAGTCGTCGGCACTCACCTCCAGATGTCGGTACCCTTCAGCCCGCGCCCAGGTCAGCAGCATGTCCTGCTCGACCTCCCTGTGACAGAGAAAGCTCCCCCGCCGTAGATCTATTTTAAGGGTGCGTGCCGACGATTGATCTATGAGCGTATCCGCCAAATAGTTTTCCGTAGAAGTAAGCATTCACAAAGGTTCCTATCTTACCCTCCCTCTTCAACCGAAATAATGCTGTTATTTAAAGGGAATTATGCGGGATGTACGCGCGTAGTTCTACGCAGGCGGAACTACGCATCCGACCAGTAGATGTACGGGCGGCGGGGGGTGGACACTTCGCAATCTGCTAGCTCTTAGCCGATTACCGAACTAAACGGTTGGCAAGGCTGCTACCTTGTCGTAATTCTAAAGAGTAAATTCATCCTGTTTGTCCGCCCCCCCTTCGGTTGTCGGCGGCGAGTGTCGGCAAGTACCGTAAGCACGATAAGCAACGCGCCCGGCGCATTCGTTCGCCGGCAGCAGCCGCCCTGAGAATCAGTTTGTGTGCCCGTACCGCTGCTGATCACCTGACTCCAAAACGTAGCTCCTACCGCCGACCCCTGCGATGACTCCTATTTCATTTCTCACGCTCCACATGAATTCTGCCTTACTGACGAGCGCGACCGTACTGGCTACCTTGGCGGCCCTGGCTTTGGCGTTCATAGCGCTTCGTCAGCACCATGCCCGCCGCCACGCCACGCCCGCGCGGCCGCAGCAAAACCTCGGCCGGCGGGCGCAGTTAGAGGCGATGCTCGAAACCCAAGAGCGGGAGCGCGCGCAACTGGCCGCAGAGCTGCACGACAACGTAGGGCAGGTGATATCGGCGGTGCACATGAACCTGGACCGGCTGCTGAAGCTACAGGGCGAAGGGGCCACCGCCGACGCGCAACGGGAGCTGTTCGACGAGACGAAGCAACTGACGCAGGCATGCATCGGCGAGATCCGCCACCTCATCGACCACATCCTTCCCCCCATGCTGGTGGACTTCGGCCTACCGGAGGCACTGCGCGACATGGGCAAGAAGGTGGAAGCACGCACCGGCCTACCGGTATCGGTAGAGGTGCCCACGCAGGCCGAGCGCTACGCCCGGCAGGTGGAGATCATTCTCTACCGCGTGGCGCAGGAGCTGGTCGGCAACGCCGTCAGGCACGGCCGGGCCACCCGGGTGAACCTGTACTTCGAAGCCGCCCCCACCGCCCTGCGCCTGCGCTACACCGACGACGCCGACAGCCTCACCGCCGACCTGCGTGAGGCGGGGGTCGTGTTGAAGAGCATGGAGGGGCGCGTGCAGCTCTTGTCCGGCAAACTGCGGGCAGCGCCTACGCCCCACGGCGGAATGTACGTGGAGGTAAAAGTGCCCGTCGCGCTGCCTCATTCCGTTGGATAATCCTAACCCGCCGCAAAAGCGCCCTGCCACTTACCTTTAGGGTGGATTTCACACTTTGTTCACGGCCGCAACACTGTTTTCCTCCGCTCGCCCGGGAAATCCGGACGCGATTTCTAAACCCGCCGACATTCTTCGCC
>JBARYS010000572.1:0-1612 GCA_049648155.1 Catalinimonas sp.
GTAACCTACGCCGCGCACGCCACCGCGATGGGCGGACGCGACAAACGGCTCTCGGGCGACTACCCGGGGCGGCTCTCGGCGGCGCTGGAGGCAGATCCGCGCGTCGAGATGGCCACCTTTTGCGCCGGTGGGGTGGGGAGTCACAGCCAGCGGGCCGCCGCGTCGGTCGCCGGTTATCAAAAGGTCATCTACATCGCCCAGGGGTTGAGCCGCCGCGTGCTCGGGGCGCTCGACACGGCCACGTTCCGCCCCGCCCGCCGCCTGGTGGCCGCTGAGGTGCCGCTCGACTTCGGGGCGTTGCACCTGCGCGTGGCGCGTGGCTACGAGCTCAAGCCGTGGTTCTTCGAAAAGCTGCTCGGCACGTACGCGTCCTCACTGACGGCCCTCCGCCTGGGCGACGTGCTGTTCGCGGGCTTTCCGGCCGACGTGTCCGGTGAGTTCTCCGACGACCTGGCCCGCCGGGCGGGGGCGGGGCTGCACGTGGTGCCCACCAGCTTCAACGGCGGTTACGTGGGCTACCTCACCCCGTCGAAGCACTACGACCTGCCCGCCGAAGAGACGCGCCGCATGAACTTCACCGGCCCCGAAGGCGGCGAGATGGCCGTCGACCTGGCCGGGCAACTGTTAGAGCGCCTGAGCGAAGAGTAGCGGTTCTTCTATCGAAGCGCCGAGCAAAATGTGCTTGCTGAAATTAAACGGCGGAACTACCGTTCGATCAACCGGCCGCTGCCGGTGCGAGTCAGCGCTACGTGGTTCGGCTGCCCCGCGTAGTAGACGTCGCCGCTGCCCGAGATGAACGCTTGCAGCGAGTCGCGCCCGCTCACCTCGGTGGCAACGGGGGCCGTGCTGTTGATCCGGCACACTTCCAGGTCGAGCGCAAAGGCGTGCAGTGCGCCCACGTCCTGCACAATAAACTCGCCCCGGGGGGCCGCCCCGCGCAGCCGCACGTCGCCCAGCGCGTTCAAGTCGAGGCGCACGAAGCGGCGCGGGTAGATGTCCAGGTCCATCGAGCCGGCCCCGTAGTTGACTAGCCCCATGTAGTCGGCACGCCAGGGGGCGGTGGTCGCGACGTGCCCCCAGCCGTAGTGAAACAGGTGGCGCAGCGCCCGCGCCGAGACGTAAACATTCAAGGGCACGTCGTAGCGGCGCACCCAGTTGCAGCGGTTCTCGTTCCGGATGGTCAGGATGCCCTCGCGGCACTCGGTCACCACGCGCGGCAGCAGCCCCGCCCCGGTCTCGACGGTGACGTCGAACGTGGTGTCGTCGGTCAGGAAGACGTTCACGCCCTCGTGCAGTTGGATTTCGTAGTAAAGCTCGGTGGGGCGCACCTCGCGCGTCACGGCACCGGCGCTCCGCAGGCAGGCAGGCGTCTGCTCGTCGGTGCAAGCGCAGCAGAGGAGGAGCAGTGCCGGTAGCCAGCCGCCCCGCATCAGAGGGTGATTACGCCCGGCAGGGCGGCGGCCTCACGGTAGATGTCGATCACGGCCTTGCTGCTCTCCATCGGCACGATGAACGTCAGCCCTACGTAGCGGCCGTTGCGCGAGGGGCGGCGGCTCACCTCGGCTTCGTCGTGAAACAGATCGATCACCGACTGCTGGCGGTCGTGCGGTAC
>JBARYS010000573.1:0-8184 GCA_049648155.1 Catalinimonas sp.
GGCGATATGAGCATAAGCGGATGTGTAAGCCGGAAGAGCACTTACTGCCAAGGGTTCTCTCAGAGAGAAACGTAACGTTAACGGTGGCTGACTACTTATCACTTCGCAAATAAAACTACGAAGATCGTGAAGACGGTCACTTAGGTTCAGCTATGGATTTGGAAGGGTGATGCTGTTGTGCCGTATGCTCGGAAAACCGTAGGGCCTCATTTCTACTCCTCCCCCCTCATCCCAACATCAATTTCAGCTCCTGCAGCTTCAACAGTGCTTCCACCGGCGACATCGTGTTGATGTCCACCTTCGTCAGCGCCTCGCGGACGCGCTCCAGCTCGGGCGGTGCCGCTTCAAATATATTTAACTGCAGGTCGCCGGAGGGCACGTCGCGCATACGTTCGCCGGGCGAGGCGTCGGCGGGGGCGTCGCTCCGGTTCGCCTCCAGGTGGTGCATGATCTCGGCGGCGCGGCGGACGATCCCCCCCGGCATGCCCGCCAGTTGGGCCACGTGGATGCCGAAGCTGTGTTCGCTGCCGCCCTCCTTGAGCGTGCGCAGGAAGATCACGCGGCCGTCGGCCTCCTTCACCGAGACGTTGTAGTTGCGGATGCGCGCGAAGTCGTCGGCCAGTTGGTTCAGCTCGTGGTAGTGGGTGGCGAAGAGCGTCTTGGCGCGCCCCTGCGGCTGTTGGTGCAAGTACTCGACGATGGCCCAGGCGATGGAGATGCCGTCGTAGGTGCTCGTGCCCCGGCCGATCTCGTCCATCAGCACCAGGCTGCGGTCGCTGAGGTTGTTGAGGATCGAGGCGGTCTCGGTCATCTCGACCATGAAGGTCGACTCGCCGCGCGCCAGGTTGTCGGAGGCCCCCACGCGGGTGAAGACCTTGTCGACCACGCCCACCTCGGCGGCGTCGGCGGGCACGAAGCAGCCCATCTGCGCCAGCAGCACGATCAGGGCCGTCTGCCTCAGCAGTGCCGACTTGCCCGCCATGTTCGGACCCGTGATGACCAGGATCTGCTGCGTGGCGTCGTCCAGGAAGATGTCGTTGGGCACGTACGCCTCGCCCGGCGGCAATTGCTGCTCAATCACAGGGTGGCGGCCCGCCACGATGCTCAGGCCGCGGCCGTCGGTGATCTGCGGGCGCACGTAACGGTGCTTGCGCGCCAAGTGCGCAAACGAGAGCAGCCCGTCGAGGATGGCCAGCGCACGGGCGTTCTGCTGGGCCGGCCCCACGTAGTCGGCCGCCACGCCCACCAGCTCGTTGAAGAGGCGCTGCTCGATCACGTGGATCTTCTCCTCGGCCGTCAGGATTTTGTCTTCGTACTCCTTCAGCTCGGCCGTGATGTAGCGCTCGGCGTTCACCAGCGTCTGCTTGCGCAGCCAGTTGTCGGGCACCTTCTTCTTGTGGGCGTGCGTCACCTCCAGGTAGTAGCCGAACACCTTGTTGAAGGCCACCTTGAGCGAGGTAATGCCGGTGCGCTCCATCTCGCGCTGCTGCAACTGCGCCAGGAAGTCCTTGCCCGAGTAAGCGATCCGGTGCAGCTCGTCGAGCTCATCGTCCACGCCCGTGCGGATCATCTGCCCCTGGTTCGTCACCACCGGCACCTCGTCCTTCAGGTAGCGGCCGATCTGTTCGAGCAGGTAGGCGCAGGGGTTCAGTTGGTCGGCCAGCTTGCGCAGGCGGGGGCGGTCGGGTTGGGCCGCCAGCGCCGCCTTGATCGGCCCCAGTTGCGTGAGGGCGCGCCGCAGTTGCAGCATCTCGCGCGGGTTGATGCGGCGGGCAGCCACCTTCGAGATGAGCCGCTCGAGGTCGCCCACCTGCCGCAGCAGCTCACGCAGCCCTTCGGCCAGTTCGGGGTCCTGCACCAGCGCGTCGACCACGTGCAGGCGCTCCTCGATGCGGGCGCGCTCCTTCAGCGGCAGCACCACCCACTTGCGCAGCAGCCGCCCGCCCATGGGCGTCACGGTGTGGTCCAGGATGTCGATCAGCGGCACGCCGCCCTCCTGCTGCGGGGCCACCAGCTCCAGGTTGCGCACCGTGAACTTGTCGAGCCACACGTAGCGGTCTTCCTCGATGCGCCCCAGGCGGCCGATGTGCTTCAGGTTGCGGTGCTCGGTCTGTTCGAGGTAGTGCAGCACGCAGCCTGCCGCCACCACGCCCGCCGGCTGGTCGTGCACGCCGAAGCCCTTCAGGTGGCTAGTCCGAAAGTGCTGCGTGAGCCGCTCGAAGGCAAAGTCGTAGCCGAACACCCAGTCGTCGAGGGCGTAGGTGTTGTAGTCGTTGCCGAACGTGTTGTGCACGTGCTCGCGCTGGTCGCGGCAAAAGAGCAGCTCCGACGGGCGGAAGTTGAGCAGCAGCTTCTCGACGTAGGCGGCGTCGCCTTGGGCGGCCAGAAACTCGCCCGTCGAGATGTCGACGAACGCCACGCCCCACTGCTTCTTGTCCACGTGCAGCGCCGCCAGGTAGTTATTGCGGTTGGCATCCAGCACCTGGTCGTGCAGCGAGACGCCGGGCGTCACCAGCTCGGTCACGCCGCGCTTCACCACGCCCTGCGCGTACTTGGGGTCTTCGAGCTGGTCGCAGATCGCCACCCGCTGCCCGGCGCGCACCAGCTTGGGCAGGTGGGCGTCGATGGCGTGGTGCGGAAAGCCCGCCAGGGCAATGTCGGACGCCGCCCCGTTGGCGCGCTTGGTCAGCGTGATGCCCAGAATCTTGCTGGCCACGTGGGCGTCCTCGCCGAAGGTCTCGTAGAAGTCGCCCACGCGGAAGAGCAGCAGCGCCCCCGGGTGCTTCGCCTTGATGGCGTTGTACTGCTTCATCAGCGGCGTCTCCTTCTTACTCTTACGGCTCATCGGGCGGTGGGGCGTGGGGGATTGGGGTAGCTGCGTGTGCTGCGCTATCGTTGCCCCCCGGCACCGGCCGCTATCGAATCGGGGCCAGGGGGATTGACCATTACGGCGTTAGCTCCTACAACTGTAGCATCACGTTTGAAACTACAGCCCACGAAGTTAAGCAAGGCCGGAGCGTGCCACCGGTAGGCAAACACGGTATTGCAGACGCGCTTCAAGGATGGGGGACAGGCCGCCGTATCAGCGTGGTCGGGGTCGGGGTCGCTATTGGACATTATGCTCAATCCCGATACCGCCCCCCGACGGCCCCACTTGTGACAAACACCCGGCATCACCACGAAGGCGCGCGGTGTGGCGGTTGCAACCCACCTTTGCGGCATGGATCAGCCCTCCCTTTCCGTGGCCGACAACCTCGCCGCCCTGCAACCGCACTTCGGCGGTGGGTCGCGTTTAGTGGCCGTGAGCAAAACCAAGCCCCTCGCCCTGCTGCGCGACGCCTACGCAGCCGGCCAGCGCGATTTCGGCGAGAACAAGGTGCAGGAAATGGCTGGTAAGCAGGCCGAGATGCCCGCCGACGTACGCTGGCACATGATCGGACACCTACAGTCGAACAAGGTCAAGTACCTCGCCCCGTTCGTCCACCTGATTCACTCCGTCGACAGCCTCAAGCTCCTCCGCGAAGTCGACAAGCAGGGGCGCAAGGCGGACCGCCGGATCGACTGCCTCCTGCAAATCCACATTGCCGCCGAGGAGACCAAGTTTGGACTGTCGGAGGAGGAGCTGCACGCGCTGCTGCAAGACGAAGGGTTCGCCGGACTGCAACACGCACGGGTGGTCGGACTGATGGGCATGGCGACCCTCACCGACAGCCACACGCAGGTGCGCCGCGAATTTCGGGGGCTGCGCAAGCTCTTCGAACGCTGCCGCGACACCTACGCCGGGCCGAACCTCGACTGGCGCGAGCTCTCGATGGGCATGAGCGGCGACTACCCCATCGCCTTGGAAGAGGGCAGCACGCTGGTTCGTATCGGCAGCGCCCTCTTCGGCGCGCGCTGATCGTCCGTAGAGCTGAGGCGCGCTCTGAAGCAGGGCACACCAAAACCACCCCAGCCGGTAACTTCGTCGGATGTTTTTAGCCGACCTGGCCGAGCGCACCCTCCGACAACACGGCGACGCCGTGGGCGACCTGGCGTTCGTCTTTCCCAACCGCCGGGCGGGGCTCTTCTTCAAGCAACACCTGGCCGCCCGCACCGAGGGCGTGCTGCTGGCCCCCGAGGTGTTCAGCGTCGAGGAGTTCGTCGCCGAGGTGTCGGGGCGGCTCGTGCCCGACCGCCTCACGCTGGTGTTTGAGCTTTACCAAATCTACCGGGAGTACAGCCCGCTGCGCGAAGAGTTTGACCGCTTCTACCCCTGGGGTGAGCTGATGCTGGCCGACTTCAGCGAGCTCGACAAGTACCTGCTCGACGCCCGCCGGGTGTTCGGTTTGCTCAAGGACCAGCGCACCGTCGAGGCCCAATTTGCGGAGCTCTCGGAGGAGGACGCGGGCGTGATCCGGCGGTTCTGGGAGGGCTTCTCGGCGGCGCGCGTCTCCGAGCAGAAGCGGCGCTTCCTGCAGCTCTGGGAGGCGTTGCCCACCATCTACGAACGCTTCAACGCCGAGCTGGTGCGCGACCACCGCGGCTACGACGGAGCCGTGTTCCGCCACGCCGCCGCCCTGATCCGGGACGACCGCGCGCTGCTGCCCGCCGAGCGCGTCGTCTTCGCGGGCTTCCACGACCTGAATGCCTGTGAGGCGCGCATCATCGCGACGCTGGTGGAGCGCGGGCGCGCCGAAGTGCACTGGGACCTGGACGCCTACTACGTGGACGACGAGACGCACGAGGCGGGGCAGTTCTTCCGCCGCCTGCGCGAACACCCCGTGCTGGGGGACACGCTGCCCGCGCCCCTGCCCCGCCGCTTTGCCGACGCCGGCAAGAAGCAGTTTCACGCGGTGGGCGTGCCGCTGGCCGTGGGGCAGGCGCAGGCGGTGGGACATTTCCTGGCCGAGTGGCCCGGCGACCTGGTGGAGAGCGAGACGGTGATCGTGGTGCCCGACGAGGGGCTGCTCTTTCCCGTGCTGCACGCCCTGCCCGAGCGCATCCAACAACTCAACGTCACGATGGGCTATCCGCTGCGCAACACGCCGTTGTTCAGCCTGCTGGCGCACCTGGTCGACCTGCAACAGACGCTGCAAGCCGGGGCCGACGGCACGCCCGCCTTCCACCACCGGCGTGTGCTCGACCTGCTGCGCCACCCGTACGTCTACTACCACGACGCCGCGAAGGCCGCCGCGAACGTGGCCGACGTGGAGCGCTACAACCGCGTCTACGTGCGCCTCGACCAGCTCAAGGAGCGTGACGACTTTTACGAGGCCCTCTTCCGGCGGGTCCTGGACACGCCCGACGCCGTGGTCTACCTGACGCAGGCCACCGTGCTGATCCTCTCGGCCCTGCGGCGCGCGGCCGATACCCCCGGGGCGGCCGTCGACGTCTCGCTCGAAGAGGAGTACTTCTTCCACTTCAACGCGCAGCTCAACCGGCTGGGCGAGGTGCTGACCGGCCGCACGCCGGTGGGCCTGGAGCTGTTCTGGCGGCTGTTCCGGCAGTTGCTCGAAAACCTGAAGATGCCCTTCACCGGCGAGCCGCTGGCCGGGCTGCAGGTGATGGGCCTGCTGGAGTCGCGCAACCTCGACTTCAAGAACGTCTTCATCGTGGCGATGAACGAGGGCGTGATGCCGCCCCGCACGGCGCTCAGCTCCTTTATCCCCCAGGGGCTGCGGCGCGGCTGGGGCCTGCCCACCGCCGCCCGCCGCGACGCCGCCTACGCCTACTACTTCTACCGGCTGCTGCACCACGCCGAGCGCGTCTACCTGCTGCACAACACCGAGACCACCAGCACGCACTCGGGCGAGCCGAGCCGCTGGCTGCAACAACTGCGGCTGCTGACCGACTTCCCCATCCGCGAGTGGGTGCTCACCAACGAGCTGCAACCGCTGCCGCCCCGCCCGGTGGTGGTGCGCAAGGAGGGGAGCGTGCTCGAAAAGCTCGGCCTGTTTCTGGACGACGGCACCGCACCCGCCGACGACCGCCCGCCGCGCCACCTGACGCCCTCGGCGGTGAACGCTTACCTCGACTGCAGCCTGCGGTTTTACTTCCGGCACGTGGCGCGCCTCCGGACGGCCGACCGCGTGGAGGAGGAGCTGACCGACGCCTCGTTCGGGAGCTTGCTGCACGCCACCCTCGAACAGCTCTACCGCTCGCTGCGCATCGAGCAGCAGCGCGAGGCGGTCACGGTGACGGCCGACGACATCGAGCGGCTGCGCAACCAGATCGACAAACACCTGATGGCGGCCTTCCGCCGACACTACGCCACCGAGCCCGGCGCGCCCTTCCACTTCGAGGGGCGCAACCTGGTGGCCCGTGAGATGATCAAAAAGTACGTGGGGCGGGCGCTGGACCACGACGCCGCCTACGCCCCCTTCGAGATCGCGGGCCTGGAGACGGTCGGCCGCGACGGCTTCACCACCGAGCTACCCGTGCCCACCGCCGGGGGCACACGGCGTGTGCGGCTGAAGGGCATCATCGACCGCATCGACCGCAAGGGCGACGTGGTGCGCGTGCTCGACTATAAGACCGGGGGGCAGGACCGCAAGTTCAGCACGGTCGGCGACCTGTTCGACCCCTCGCGCGCGCGCGCCAACGACACCGCCCTGCAGGTGCTTTACTACGGCTGGCTCTTCCGCCGCTCGCCGCAGGCCCGCCCCACCGACCGCGTGGCCGCCGGCGTTTACAAGGCGCGCGAGATGTTTGGCGACGACTTCGGCTGGAAGCTGCGCTGGAGCCCCACCGGCCAGCCCCGCGACGCCCGCGACCTGGACGACATCGCCGAGGTAGAGGAGGCGTTCGAGGAAGGGTTGGTCGAGACGCTGCGCGAGCTGTTCGACCCCGACGTACCCTTCCGCCAGACTGACAACCGCGATCTGTGCAAATTCTGCGACTATCAGGCCCTCTGCCACCGGGACTGAGGGAGGGGGGGGCAGTCCGCTGTTCTGGGCCCGCCGCTACCTTCACGCGTGCGTCTCCTCGTCGCCCTTCTCCTGCTGCCCCTGGCCGCCTTCGCCCAGCCGCCGACGCAGACCCTACGCGGGCGTGTGGTCGACGCCGTGAGCCTGCAACCGCTGGCGGACGTGACGGTCGCCCTGCCCGGCACCGCGCCCGCCCTCGGCACCACCACCGACTCGGCGGGGACTTTCCGGCTGAGTGGGGTGCCCGTGGGGCGCTACCGGGTGCGCTTGTCGCGCGTGGGGTGGGAGACGCACGAGGTGGCCGACCTACTGCTGGAGGCGGGCAAGGAGCAGGTGCTGGACGTGCGCCTGAGAGAGCGCACCGCCGTGCTCGCGGCGCTGGTGGTCGACGCCCGCCGGGAGGTGGCCCCCGCGCCGGTCAGCGTACGCTCGATTGCGGTCGAAGAGACGCGGCGCTTTCCGGCCACCTTCCAAGACCCCGCGCGGCTGGCCGCGCTCTACCCCGGCGTGGTGGCGGCCAACGACCAGGGCAACGCGCTGGTGGTGCGGGGCAACTCTCCGAACGGCGTGCTGTGGCGGCTCGAAGACGTCGACATCGTCAACCCCAACCACCTCTCCAACACGGGCACGCTCTCCGACCGGCCCACCTTCAACGGGGGGGGCGTCAACATCTTGAGCGCGCAACTGCTCGACAACTCCTACTTCTTGACGGGGGCCTTCCCGGCGGGCTACGGCAACGCCCTGGGGGGCGTGTTCGACATGCGGCTGCGGCGGGGCAACGACGAGCACCACGAATTCACTGTGCAGGCTGGGTTGCTGGGCATCGACCTGGCCGCCGAGGGGCCGTTCTCAGCCAACGGCAAGGCCTCGTTCCTGGTGAACTACCGCTACTCGACGCTCGGGCTGCTCGGCGCGCTGGGCGTGGAACTGGGCGACGAGGCCATCGCCTTCCAGGACCTCTCTTTCAACGTGACGCTGCCGGCGGGGCGGGCGGGGACGTTCACCCTATTCGGCATGGGCGGCACGAGCCGAAACGACTTTGAGGCGCAGCGCGACACCACGATCTGGGAGTTTGAGAAAGACCGCTTCGACATCCGGTTCGACTCCCGGATGGGCGCACTGGGGGCCACCCACGACGTGAGCTTCGGCGAGAAGACGTCGCTGCGCACCTCTCTGGCGGCCTCAGCGGTAGAGAACGAACGCACGGGCGCGCGCCTGGCGGGCGATTTCTCGCCCCAGCCCCTGGAGTACGACCGGGACGAGCGGGCCATCGCGGCGT
>JBARYS010000574.1:0-12658 GCA_049648155.1 Catalinimonas sp.
GCAGTTCTCGCTATGGATTTTTTATTGTGCGAAGGAGGTATAAAAGGCCAATACCTAACAATAGAATAAGTAGTTATCCGTCTCATCAATTTAGGGATTCCCTATCAAGTTCCAACTTGATGTATACTTGCAAAGTTCGATGCTGAACCACTTGGCCACCCACAGACGAGGCAGCTTTAAACTACATAAAATGAGAATAATTATTATACTGTGCTTGATTTCAGTCCCTCTGTTTTCAGTAGCTCAAGAGAGAATAAAAGTGATCATCGATGCCGACACCGGGAATGAGGTGGATGACTTATATGCAATTGTTCGTGGATTGATTGAACCTTCTTGGGATGTAATCGGCTTAAACGCTACTCAATGGCAAGTGAGTCATCTGGCGGTAGAAAAAACCATGGAGGATAGCCATAGCTTGAATCAAGTTTTAGCTTCTTATCTTAAAATGAATGAAAAGATAAAATTAAACAGAGGGGCTACTGCAAGATTGTTCGATTGGGGCAATCTGTCACACCCCTCGGCAGCATCAAACTTTATCATTTCCGAAGCACTTAAATCTAAAGACGGCAAGATAAACGTCGTCGCACTTGGTGCCCTTACAAATGTTGCTTCGGCAATACTTGATAATCCTGAAGTTATCTCAAAGATACGACTATACTGGCTAGGGACACTTTACGACTTCGAGCAGCGTCTGATGAAAACCACGGACTTCAACAGCGTGATGGACATACAGGCCGTTGAGATCATACTAAATTCGGATATTGAATTGCATATAATTCCTGTGAACACTGCTATTTCAATGACACTCAATTGGAAAGAGACAGTGGAAAGATTTGAAGGAAAACACGACTTGCTTGATTTTCTATTGAAACGCTGGTTTAATCATATGGATGGTGGAAGAAGAGAACGGGTAATTTGGGACCTCGCCTTAATCCAGGCAATTATTTCGCCTAGGTTTGCCGAAGAAATAAAAATTAGGACCTCAAGAGAAAGAGGAGATCGAGAAGTATGGATGTATAAAAGTATAGATGGCCATAAAATGCGTGAGGATTTCTATAAAACCACCTTAGAGTATATGAAAGATTTAGAGTAGTTCGTAGGCAATGTTTCAAAGCAAGAAAAACGCACAAAATTCTTTGTTGGAAAATATGTGACTACTCAGAGCTATAGCGTTGCTGTTTCAGTTGAGAACCCTATAAAGGCTGACAACACACTGCTATCGAGCCTTTGTAGGCTTCTACGGGAAGAGCTTTACAACTCATCTAATGATGCCGGGTATAGGTTTTCCACGTTCGCGCTCGTAGGGGGAAGGGGCAACTTGCGTCTCCGTAGGCGTGGGCTTTTGAAAAAGATAGCCGCCGGGGGCGGCACGCCGTCCGACCGAAACTTCTTGCTCTGCGCCCTTCGACACCGCCCCCGCCTAACGCCTCGGGCCAACTACCTTTACGGCTCGCTTTTTAACTCGTGCCGATGCTCGCCAAAACCTACGACCCGACCGCCGTCGAAGACAAGTGGTACCAGTACTGGATGGACCAGCGCCTGTTTGAGTCGCACCCCAATCCCGACAAGGAGCCCTACACGATCCTGATTCCGCCGCCGAACGTGACGGGCGTGCTGCACATGGGCCACATGCTCAACAATACGATCCAGGACGTGCTGGTCCGCCGTGCGCGGATGCTCGGCAAGGAGGCCTGCTGGGTGCCGGGCACCGACCACGCCTCGATTGCCACCGAGGCCAAGGTCGTCGCTATGCTGCGCGAGCGGGGCATCGACAAGCGCGACCTGAGCCGCGAGGAATTTATGGAGCACGCTTGGGCGTGGAAGGAGAAGTACGGCGGCATCATCCTGAAGCAGCTGCGCAAGCTGGGGGCCTCGTGCGACTGGCGGCGGACGCGCTTCACGATGGAGGACGACATGTCGCGAGCCGTGGGGCGCGTGTTCGTCGACCTCTACCGAAAGGGGCACATCTACCGGGGCGTGCGCATGGTCAACTGGGACCCGGTGGGCCGCACGGCCGTCTCGGACGAGGAGGTCAACCACCGCCCCGTCGACTCGCAGCTCTGTTACCTGCGCTACCCCGTGGTGGGCGGCGACGGGCACGTGGTGGTGGCGACGGTGCGCCCCGAGACGATCATGGCCGACGTGGCCGTGTGCGTTCACCCCGACGACGACCGCTACCGCCACCTGCACGGCGGGCGGGTGCGCATCCCGCTGGTCGACCGCGAGATTCCCGTCATCACCGACCCGTACGTGACGATGGACTTCGGCACCGGCGTGCTCAAGATCACCCCCGCCCACGACCCGAACGACTTTGAGCTGGGGCGGAAGCACGGCCTGCCGACCGTCGACATCCTGAACGAAGACGCCACCCTGCACGAGCGCGCCGGACGGTACGTGGGGCAGGACCGCTTTGCCGCCCGCAAGGCGATCATCAAGGACCTGGAGGCCGCCGGGCTGATGGAGAAGCGCGAGCCGTATGCGAGCAACGTGGGCTTCTCGGAGCGCACCGACGCCGTGATCGAGCCGAGGCTGTCGCCGCAGTGGTTCGTGCGCATGAAGGCCCTGGCTGCGCCCGCCCTGGCCGCCGTCGAGGACGACACCGTGCGCTTGATTCCAGATAAGTTCAAGAATCTCTACCGCCACTGGATGGAGAACGTGCACGACTGGTGCATCTCGCGGCAGCTCTGGTGGGGGCAGCAGATTCCGGCGTGGTACCTGCCGGCCGACGGCGGCGTGGTGGTGGCCGAGACCGAAGCCGAGGCGCTGGCCGAAGCGCAACGGCAGTACCCCAACCTCACGGCCGCCGACCTGCGGCGCGACCCCGACGTGGTCGACACCTGGTTCTCGTCGTGGCTCTGGCCCATGACCGTGTTCGGCGGCTTCGAAGACTCCGACAACGCCGACGTGCGCTACTACTACCCGACCAACGACCTGGTGACCGCCCCCGAGATTCTCTTCTTCTGGGTGGCGCGCATGGTCATGGCGGGCCTGGAGTACCGGGGCGAGGTGCCGTTCCGCAACGTCTACCTGACGGGCATCGTCCGCGACGCGCAGCGCCGGAAGATGTCGAAGTCGCTCGGCAACTCGCCCGACCCGCTCGACCTGATCGGTCAGTACGGGGCCGACGCCGTCCGCACGGGCATGTTGTTCTCGTCGCCGGCGGGCAACGACCTGCTCTACGAAGAGCGCCTCGTCGAACAGGGGCGCAACTTCTGCAACAAGCTCTGGAACGCCTACCGACTGCTCGAAAGCTGGCAGGTCGACCCGGCGGCCACGCCCGCCACCGATGCCCCCACGCGCTGGTTCGGGGCGCGGCTGGCAGCGGCCGGCGCGCAGATGGAGGCCCACTTCGCCGACTACCGCATGTCGGACGCGCTGCTGCAGGTCTACGGCCTGGCCTGGAACGACTACTGCTCCTCGTACCTGGAGATGATCAAGCCCGACTACGGCGAGCGCATCGACGCACCCACGCACCGCGCCGCGCTCAACTACTTCGAGGTGCTGCTGCGGCTGCTGCACCCGTTCATGCCGTTCATCACCGAGGAGCTCTGGCAGGTGCTGGCCGAGCGCCCGGCGGGGGCGTCGATCTGCGTGGCCCCCTGGCCCGAGGCCACCTACGACGCCGCGCAACACGACGCCCCGCTGGCCGACGGCGAGGTGATGCAGGAGGTGATCACGCAGGTGCGCAACCTCCGCTCGGGGCGGGGCCTCTCGCCGAAGGAAGCGCTGCCGCTGCTGGTGCGCACCGACCACCCCGCCCGCTACGAAACTTGGGGACCCGTGCTGCGCCGCCTGCTGAACCTGAGCGAACTACGCACGGTCGACGCCGCCAAGCCGGGTGCGCTCAGCTTCGTGGTCAAGACCGACGAGCTGTTTGTGCCCGTGGCGGGGGGCGTGGACCTGGACGCCGAGCGCGCCCGGACGGAGAAGGAGCTCGCCCATCAGGAGGGCTTCCTGCGGAGCGTGATGAAGAAGCTGGGCAACGAGCGCTTCGTGCAAAACGCCAAGCCTGAGGTCGTGGAGCGCGAGCGCCAAAAGCAAGCCGACGCCGAGGCGAAGGTCCGCGCCCTGCGCGAAGGGCTGGCGCGGCTGGAGGTGCCGTCGTAGGGGGCGGGGGCGGGGCGCTCAGTTTTTAAGAAAAAACGGCAGAAATAGAGCAGGTCTCAATCTTTCGTAAGGCTTCAGGACAGCGGTTGCGTGAAAAAGCTACTTACATACCTTTCGTTTTTGATCGTCGCGTCGTCTTGCAACGGCGGCGAAGAGGGCGAGTGGATACCGCTGTTCGACGGCCGGAACCTGCCGCCCTTCAACCACTATCTCGGCAAGCCCGACCCGTCGGTCGATGTCCCTGGGTTGCAGCGCGACAGCCTCGGCAACTACACCGAAGGGCTGGGCTGGTCGGACCCGCTCGGCGTCTACGAGGTCCGTAGCGTGGACGATGAGCCCGTGATCCGCATCTCGGGGCAAGTGATCGGCGGTTTGGTGCTGGCCGACAGCCTCGCCGATTATCACCTGAAGCTGAAATTCAGGTGGGGCAACCTCAAGTGGGACTGGATGCGGGGCCGCCCGAAGGACGGCGGCATCTTGTACCACGGCGGCCACGGCACGAGGCACGAGTTTCAAATCCACGAGGGGGACGTCGGGAGCTACTGGGCCAGGCGGGTCGTCGTGGACATACCCGCCGACTACACCACCGAGCTGCCGGACGCCATCCGGGAAGCGCGCCCGTTTTACCAGGACATCGTCTCGATCTTCCGCGACACCATGCTGGTGTTCGACGGCGCGTCGGACCTACACCACTTCGAGGGGGAGGACGAGTGGCAGATCGTCGTCGCGAACCCGTACAACGAGCGGGCACACGGCGAGTGGAACACGCTGGAGCTGATCTGCTGGCAGAACCACGCCGTCCACATCGTCAACGGCAAGGTGAACCTCGTGCTTTTGAACGCCTACGCGCGGCAAGACGGGCAAAAGACCGCCATGACCCACGGCCGGCTCGCGCTCCAATCGGAAGGGGCGGAGGTGTTCTTCAAGGACGTCTACTACAAACGACTAGCGGAGGTGCCTGCGGTTCTCAGCAGATTTATTGGGGAAGGAGTAAGGGGGAACTGATGCTTTTCAGACGGAAAATTTACGTTTGCATGACCGCATCTTAGCAAAGCGCTTGTCGTCGTAATTTAGGTCTTGATTATCTTATCTTCTAGGCCACGGGAGGGGTAGCAAGAACGTTTACAAAGTGAACCCACTCTTAACTTTTCTCCCTGATGCTCTCTCGCTCCCTGCTCGTCGGCCTCCTGCTGATCATTTGCGCCACGACACACGCCCAGACCCGCGAGTGGGCGGTTCCTTTGCCTCCGTCTGCGTGGAGGTCTGAGGATCGCGGCGACGTAGACGCGGCGAGTAACTTTTACCTGGCCTTTCCCTTCAACGGAGCCATTACGCTTTCGAACGGTGACGTACTCGTGTCGGAAGGCAGAGAAGTACTGGTAGCGAAATACGCCCCGAACAAAGCCTTGGTCTGGTACGAACGGATCGGCCGAAGCGCCTTTATCGACATCACGGACCTGGAGGTGAACGACCGGGGTGAGGTCTTTCTGACGGGTGTTTTTAGTGGACAGGCGAGCGTAGGAGGCACCACGCTGAGTGCAGGTGCAGGTGGCAATAGTAGTGCGCGGTACCTGGCAAAATTCGGTCCTCAGGGCCAACCTGTCTGGGCGCGTTCTTATTCGGCGCGACCTGATTCTGTGCCCAACCCCTCGGTCCGTTTACAAGCGGGGCCGGCGGGCGATGTTTACGTAAGCGGTATCCCCGACGCGCAACTGCCCATCTTAGGGCAGACGCTACCTTCCAATACTTACGGATACCTGATGCGGCTCGGGGCGAGCGACGGTGCGCTTCAATGGATCCGCTTCGTGAGAAGCGCCGATGCTTCAGCGCTACGATTCGTCATTAACAACATCCAGAGTGCTGCCGTCGGCGAACAGGGCAACGTTTATCTACAGGGTGAGGTGCGGAGCAGTCCGGTAACCATCGGCGGTGGGACACCTCTGAGGCTACCCTCGCCCTACGTACGCGGACTTTTCGTTACCGCCTTTTCACCGTCCGGAGATCCGTTGTGGACCCACACCCCGCTCCGGGTGGGCAACGCACTCGCGGTGGTGGAGTCGCAGGACTTCACCACCGACCAGACCGGCAACTACACGCTGAGCGCAAGCTTGCAGGGGCAGCAGGTGAGCATCGGTCCCGACTCGACTACCTCCCTGCTTTCGGTCGAAGAGGTCCTCGCCAACTTTAACACCGCCGGTAACCTACGGTGGGCTACATCGCGGAGGGGACGCGCGGAACAGTTGCTGGAGACGGACGGCCGCAACGTTTACGCTTATAATCCTTCCGGAGGGGGGCTGAGAAGGTTCGATACCGACGGCATGTTGCAGTACAGCGCGCCACTGCCGGCTGGGAGAAAAGCCGTAGACCCCAACGGGAACATTTACATTGTGGGGCTCGCATCTGATGGTGCGGAAATCTTTGGAACCGATACTATCTTTTCGGGGCGCTACGTGGGGCGGGTCAACTGCCGTCCGCAGCCGCCCGAACCGTTCTTGGGTCCCACCGCCGTGTGTGGTCGGAACCCACTCACCTACCGGACGGAGCGCGACCTGTCGGCGTTTGAGTACGAGTGGGAGGCTACCGGTCCGGCTACGGTCGTAGCGACAGGTAACCGCGCGGAGGTGACCTGGGAGGCCGCCGGCACCTACGAGGTTCGCCTGCGTCTTGTCAACGAATGCGGCACCGGCGAGCCCCGGGCTCTTACCGTGGAAGTCGCCGAGCCACCGCCGGCACCCACCATCGCGGGCGATAATACCACCTGCCGGGGGCTGACTTCCTACAGCGTGCCGGACCAGGCAGGGATCACCTACAGCTGGGAGCTTTCCGGAGGCGGTGCCCTCGTTGAACTTGGTAATACGGTACTGGTCGACTGGCTAGTGCCGGGGACGCACGTGCTGTCGGCCACCGCCGTCGATGAGTGTGGCCCCGGCCCCGCTGCTACCTTCGAAGTGACCGTGCAGGAGAGTCCCGCCGCGCCCGCCGTCATTCTGGGGCCCACGGCCACTTGCCTAGTTACCCAAACTTACCGCTTCGAAGGGCGGCAGCCGGGGGTAAACTACCGCTGGACCCTCTCGGGCGGCGGCACGCTCAATGCCGCCGACACGTCGGCCACCGTGACCTGGACCACGCCGGGCCGCTATATTCTCAGCGTCGTGACCGAGGGACTTTGTGGTACGAGCGAGGCGCGCTCGCTCGTAATCGACGTCGAGCCCGCCCCGGCGCAGCCTTCGAACGTGATCGGCGCGCGCGCCACCTGCGTAGGCGTGCAGAGCTACAGCGTGGTCGGCGTGCCGGGGGTGAACTACAACTGGCAACTCGACGGCGGCGGCACCCTGACGGGTAGCGGAGCTTCGGTGCTCGTCGATTGGCTCGTGCCCGGTATCTACACCCTGACCGTCACGCCCAGCACGGCGTGCGGTACCGGCCCCCCGCGCCGCGCCGAGGTGATAGTCAACCCGCCGCCCGCGCGTCCGGCTCTTGTGGCCGGACTCACCGACGTGTGTCTGGGACAACAGCCCTACGCGGTGCCCTCGGTGGCGGGGGTGAGCTACCTGTGGAGCTTGTCGGGCGGGGGCGTGCTACAATCCGAAGGCAACCGCGCCGAGGTTGAGTGGGAGACGGCGGGCACGTATACCCTTACCGTGACACCCTTCACCGTCTGCGGCACGGGTCCACCCCGCACGTTGCAGGTGAGCGTGAAGAGTGCCACGGCCCCGACCGACACCGTGCGCGGCCCCCGGCGGGTCTGTCTGGATACGGTCGTTTACTCGGTGCCCACGTCGGCGGGCGTCACTTACACGTGGAGCCTGTCGGGCGGTGGCCTGTTGCAGCCCGCAGGCAACACGGCGACGGTCGTCTGGCAAGGAGTGGGCCTACACACAATCGTGGTAGCGTCGTCCGACGGCTGCGAGCGCGCCGCCAACGTTGAGGTCAGCGATCTGCCCGCCGTGCCGGATACCATTCGCGGCGATACGGTGGCGTGCCTGGGCGCGCGCAGCTACGCCGTGACGGCAACGAACGAGACGGAGTACGACTGGACACTCTCGGGTGGTGGCACGCTGATCCCGGCCGGTAACACCGCCACCGTCGACTGGACCGAGGCGGGACAACACACCCTGGTGGCGACCCCCCGCAATCGTTGTGGCGACGGCCCCTCCGACACGTTGCGGGTGCGGGTGCGCACCGTGCCGCCGACACCGGGCAGCATCGGCGGCCGAGAGATCGTCTGCCGTGGCGACACGGTGCGCTACGGCGTGCCCTCCCTTCCGGAAGGTAGCTACGCCTGGTCACTGACGGGCGGCGGGCAGGTACTTAACCTCAACACCGGCGATAGCCTACGCGTGGTGTGGCGCGAGGCGGGCACCTTCGAACTAACCGCCACGCCGAGTAATCCCTGTGGTACGGGCGAGGCGGTGACTCGTACCGTGGTCATCGGCGACGTGCCCGCCGTGCCCGCCGACGTCTTCGGCGACTCGCTGGTGTGCCTGGGGGATACGGTACGTTACCAGGCTCCGCCGGTCGCGAACGTGAGCTACCGCTGGGCCGTGACGGGCGGAACCCTTATTCAAACCGTGGGGACAGCCGTAGACGTAGTTTGGCAGACGTCCGGCGGCGCGAGCCTGAGCGTAACGCCGGAAAACAACTGCGGGTCCGGCCGACCGTTCGGCTACCCCGTGGTGGTCCGGACGGTACCCACCTCGCCCGGCCCGATCCGCGGCGACACGGTTGCTTGTCTCGGCACGAGCGTCTACACCGTCGTGGCCCGGCCGGGTGTCTCTTACGTCTGGAGCCTGAGCAGCGGCGGCACGCTCGCTCAGAACGGCGAGGTGGCCACCGTAACGTGGCGCGAACCCGGCGATCATACCGTCGGTGTGCTGCCGGTGAACGACTGCGGACCGGGTACGCCCGCCGCGCGATCCGTGCGCGTGGGGACCGTGCCGCCCCCGCCCGATGCCGTCGTGGGTGCGACGCGGGTCTGTTTAGAGGATACTCTGTCGTACGCGGTGGCGACGCCGACCGACGACGCTTACGAGTGGAACGTGGTCGGTGGGCGGCTCTTCGGCCAAACGGCGGGCACCGTGCGGGTGGTTTGGTCGGTGGCGGGCGTGGGTCAACTCAGCGTATCACAGCGCAACGCGTGCGGCGTGGGCGAACGTAGCTCCCTGTCGGTAACCGTTGAGGACGTGCCGGCGGCGGTGTCGGTCTCCGGACCCGAGGTGGTCTGCTTCGGTGACACGGTCCTCTTCACGACCCCCCTGACGCCGAACGTGAGCTACGTGTGGGGCGTAGAGGCGGGCCAAATCGTGAGTCAAGCCAACGACCGGATTCAAGTTGTCTGGGATACCCCCGGTGACTACAACCTCGTTGTGCGCCCGACGAACGAGTGCGGCGAGGGGGGGGCGCGTACGGCCCGCGTGCGGGTGCGGAGTGTACCCGACGTCCCGGTCCTGCAGGCCTTCGATACGCTGGCGTGCATAGGTACGAGTACCTATGCGGTGGTCTCTACGCCGGACACCGACTACGAATGGAGGCTCTCGGGCGGCGGCACACTGGCGGCAAACGGCGGCACGGCGGCGGTCGAGTGGCGCGAGCCGGGGCAATACGTGCTGAGTGTGGGGGCCACCGATGCCTGTGGCACTGGGCGGGTGCGCACCTTCACCGTGCGCGTAGAGCGGACCCTGACTGCGCCCCGGTTGAGCTTCCGCAACGACACGCTGCTGGCCGATGCCCCGGGCACCTACCAGTGGTTCCGCGACGGCGAGTTACTGCCCGACGCCACCGGCCCACACTTCGCCCCGCGCCTGACGGGCTTCTACACCGCCCGGCGGGTGGGGCGTTGCGGCATTAGTGGATTATCCGAGCCGACACGCTTCGCCGGGGAAGGCCGCGCCGACCTGGGCGTGCGCCTCTACCCGAACCCGGCGCTGTCGCAGGTCACGCTCGACGTTCCGGTGAACCTGGCTTGGCAGCGCGTTTACTTCGTCTCGGTATTGGGGCAGCAGTTGGGCGAGGTTCGGGTGAGCGACGCCACCCGGCGGCGGGTCGAGATCGACGTGCGCGACCTGCGGGCGGGCACGTACGTGGTGGTGGTCGATACTGACCTGGGAACGGTGCGCCTGCCGCTGGTGATCCTGGATTAAGGATTTACCGAAGCCGGGCGGCTACGCGGGGCGGTACATCCGGCGCACGGCCGTGCGGAACGCCTCCTCCGGCATCTCGTCGAGCGACCGTAGGGGCGTGGGGGGCGGCTCGTACGCTTCCGGCGGCGCGTGGCGGGTGGGGGCGAAGTCTACACCCGCGTCGGTGTCCGCCTCAAAAAAGTCGCGCCCGACGACCAGCTCCAGGCGGGCCGGGTCGTGGGCAAAGTATTCGAGCAGCAGCGGCAGCACGCGGTCGCGCAGCGTGACGCGCAGCGCCGCCCAAGGGTCGGGGGCGGTCGCAATCCCCAGAAAGTAGGCGTGCCCGAGGGCGTGATGACGATCCAGCAGGCGCTCGAGGCGTCGGTTCAGCGTGGCGAGCAGTGCCGCCAGGTCCACGTCGAACGCGTCGGCCCCGTAGCTCACGGGCGGCTCGGCCACGGCGGCGAGGGCGGCGGGGGCGAGCAGGTCGGCGCGGGGCGGCATCTCGACGAAGTGGAACCGGCGGCGCAGGGCGGCGTCAAGCGCCTCGGTGCTGCGGTCGGCGGTGTTCATCGTGCCGATCAGGTAGAGGTTGGGCGGCACCGTGAACGGCTCCTTCGAGTAGGGCAACTGTACGTGCAGCGCCTCGGCATTCCCCGCCCGCTTGTCGGGTTCGATCAGCGTGATGAGCTCGCCGAAGATGGCCGCCACGCTGCCCCGGTTGATCTCGTCGATCACCAGCACGTAGCGGTCGGCGCGGCGGCGGTCCAGCTCGGTCAGCGCCCCGAAGTCAAAGTCGGCCACGGTGCGGCGCTGCGTCTCGTAGTCGGGTGCGGTAAGCACGTCGTCGACGTACGCCTCCTGCTGCTGCCGCTCGGCGTGGTAGGAAACGAAGGGCTGCTCGAACGCCTTCAGCGCCCGGAACACCGCCCAGTAGACCGTGGCGTTGGCGCTGCCGATTACCGCCTGAATGTCGTTCGTGACGTGCTCGATGGCGTCGGCGTGCGGGAAGCGCTCGTAGAGCTGCCGCAGCCGCCCCTTCGAAACCACGTAGGCGCGGCTGCCCCGGGCGTGGCGCAGCGAGAGGTTACCCTGGTCCGACAGCCCCGCCAGCAGCACCTCGCCCCCCGAGCGCGTCCGAAACACGGGCGGCGAGACGTGCTCGCGCCACTGCTGCCGCAGGTGGGTGATGAAGTCGAAGTAGAGCGCATTAAAATCGCCCCGGAGGCAGGCGGTGGGGGCGTCGCCGCCGCGCTGCTGATGCGCCACGTAGAGGGCGTAGGTCGCCGCCAAGCAGAGCCGCTTGAAGATGCCGTCCTCGACGACGTACTGCAACTGCCCGTCGTCGTCGCGGCGCGGCTTGAGCCCCTCCACGAAGTCCTCGTAGGCGTACGACGGATGAAACGTCACGAACGCCACCTGCCCGGCAGCTTGGTACCGCTCGAACCGTTGCCGCAGCCGCGCCCGCTCGCCCGGCGGATAGCGTTGCCGCAGCCCCTCCACCGAAAGGCCCTCGACCACGCCCACCGTCCGGTCTACCGTATGGTACGTCTTGCCCGTGCCCGGCGGACCGTAGAGGATCAGGTTGAGCGGGTGGGTCATGTTTGGCGGTTGGCGGTTGGCTGGTTGGCGACAGCGGCCTCGCTACGATCTGTGGCTTTGTTTACAACCGGTCTGTTATTAGGTCGCGATCTCAGTCACACGACAACAACCCCACGAAGCGTGTTCGTGAAAGCCGAAAGCCGACTAGTACTTCGCCACCGAAGGGTCCACCTGGTCCGACCAGGCCAAGATGCCGCCCTTGAGGTTGTAGAGGTTGTCGAAGCCGTGCTTCTGTTCAAGCAGTTGCACCACGCGCCCGCTGCGGCCGCCGCTGCGGCAGTGCACGACCACCTTTTTGTCACGGGCAATCTGGTCGACGTTCGCTTCGACCTCTCCCATGGGGATCAGCGTGCCGCCGATCTCGGCGATCTCGACTTCGTGCGGCTCGCGCACGTCGATCAGTTGAAAATCTGCGCCCTCTTTGCGCATCTGGTCCAGTTCCGTGACGGATACTTCTTTCATGTGGGTAGTGAGATGGGTGAGTACGGTTTGTTCGATGTGAGCGTCAAAATAACACAATAATTCGCCGATGCTCTCGTGTCGTCGCCCCGGCTTTTCGCGTCGGCGGCAACAATTCGCACGCTTTGTCGTAAAAAAGAGCAAGTGTAATCGTTCACTTTCAAATAAGACCCAACATGTCACAACATAATCACCCCGTCCTCCGCTCGCTCGGGGGACTCATCAAACTCAACGAAGATAGTAAGGAAGGATACCGTCAGGCCGCCGACGAGATCACCGACGGTGAGCTGAAGACGATCTTCCTCCGTTTCTCGCAGCAACGCGCCCTCTTTGAGGAAGAGCTGAAGCAAGACCTGCGCACCTACGAAGGC
>JBARYS010000575.1:0-3162 GCA_049648155.1 Catalinimonas sp.
AGGTAGTGATGATCGGCCGCTCCAGCTCTTTCACCAGCGTGCGCGGAATCAGGTTGTCGGGCACGCGGATGCCGACGGTCTTTTTCTTGCTCGGCAGCAGCTTGGGCACCTTGTTGCCGGCCTTCAGGATGAACGTGAACGGCCCCGGCAGCGCCTTCTTCATCACCTTGAACGTGGGCGTGTCGACCTTGGCGTACTCTGAGATGTGGCTCAGGTCGTAGCAGATAAAGGCGAAGTTGGCCTTGTCAGCGGCAATGCCCTTGATGCGCGCCACCCGCTCGATGGCCTTCGGGTTGAAGATGTCGCAGCCGATGCCGTAGATCGTGTCGGTAGGGTAGATCACGACGCCGCCGTCGCGCAGGGCTTCCACGGCTTGGCGAACGCGGTTCTCGTCGGGATTATCGGGGTGAATTTTCAGCAGGGTTGCGGACATACGTGGTAGAATTTTAGCGTTGAAGGGTCGGTATTTAGCAAGAAAAAAGGCCCCCGCCAAACGCGAGGGCCTTTTTTTAAGATCGGCGCGAGGCGCTTAGTGTACCACGCTCACGCGGCGCACGGCCCGGCGGTCGGCGTCGTGCACCTCGATCAGATAGATGCCGGTGGGCCAAGCGGCGGCGGGCAGCGTGATCGTGCCGTTGCGCACCTCCCGCGTCATCACCCGGCGACCCAGGGCGTCGACGACCCGCAGCGTGGCGGTGCCGCTCCAACCTTCCAATTGTAGCTGCAACGCCTGGTCGGCGGGGTTGGGGAAGAGCTTCAGGCCGGTGCGGGCGAGGTCGCGCGCCGAGACGACCGTGATGATGTCGCCTGCACCACGCGGGCGGAGTTGGTACCCTTCAAAAAAGCCCAGGTTGCCGTTGAACTGACCACCGATGCCCTGCACGCGGAACGGGCCCGTCGGGGCGGGGTCGTCGGACAGCTCTACGTCGCTGTCGATACGCACCAAGAACGTGTCGACGCCGTTGGTGACGTCCACGTTGAAGCTGCCGCCGTCGCCTGTCCACTGCTCGGGGGTAGCTAGGAAGTACGCACCTTCGAGAATCACGAAGTCGCTCTCGGTCGACTCATCGAGGGTGCTGACCGTGTCGGGCGCGCCGATGTCAAGGCCGGCTGCAATCACCTGGATCGAGTCGGCAACGATCTGACTCAAGCCGTTGAACTGGCCGACCGTGCCAAAGACGCGGATTGAGTCGCCGTCGGTGACCGTGTAGCCCCGGTCATCGTTCAGGCTGAACACACCGATGCTGCCGGTCGCGTCGCTGATGGCGAACTCCAAGCCGGCGGGTCGGAAGTTGGGCTCGTAGACGATGCCGGTGGTCTGCACTTCGAGACCGATGGAGTCGGCCGCGCCGTTGGTGTTGTCACCACGGAGCGTAGCGATGTCGTAGTAGGGAATCTCCGGCACCGAAAGGATGATCAGGTCCTCCACCCCACGCGGGCGGAGTTGGTAGCCCCGGTCAAGGTCAAACATGGACGTGTCGCGGTTGTCGAACTGCCCGCCGATGCCCTGCACACGGAACGTACCCGTCGGAGCGGGTTCGTCGGCCAGGTCCACGTCGCCGTCCACGCGCACCAGGAACGTATCGACGCCGTTGGTGACGTCCACGTTGAAGCTGCCGCCGTCGCCCTCCCACTGCTCGGGGGTAGCCAGAAAATACGCGCCTTCGAGGATGACAAAGTCACTCTCGGTCGACTCGTCGAGGGTGCTGACCGTATCGGGCGCGCCGATGTCGACGCCGGTAGCGAGCACCTGGATCAGGTCAGGGTTGATCTGGCTGAGGCCGTTGAACACGGTTACCGTACCGGCGATGCGGATCGAGTCACCCTCCATGAATTCGTAGTCCACACCGTTGTTCAAGTCAAACACGCCGATGCTGCCGGTCTCGTCGCTGATGGCGAACTCCAACCCCGAGGGGCGGAAGTTGGGCCCGTACACTACGCCGGCCGTGGTCACCTCTACGCCCACGGAATCAGCCACGCCGCCGGTGTTGTCACCGCGAATTGTGCCGATGTCATAGTAAGGAATCTCCATCAGGTCTTCTACCCCACGCGGGCGGAGTTGGTAGCCCTGGTCGAGGTCAAACTGGGAGGTGTCGCGCCCGTCGAACTGCCCGCCGATGCCTCGAATGCGGAAGGCTCCCATGGGGGCGGGCTCGTTAGCCAGGTCCACGTCGCTGTCCACACGCACCAAGAACGTATCGACGCCGTTGGTGATGTCCACGTTGAAGCTGCTACCGTTGCCCCTCCACTGCGCAGTATCGACCAGCCCGAACACTCCTTCCAACATGACGAACGCGCTCTCGGTCGACTCGTCGAGGGTGCTGACCATCGCGGGCGCGCCGATGTCGATGCCGGTAGCGAGCACTTCAATCGACGTGGGATTGATCTGGCTGAGACCCCTGAACATGCTTACCGTACCCTGGATGCGGATCGAATCACCTTCCATAAAGGTGTAGCCCACACTGTTGTTCGCGTCGAACACGCCGATGCTGCCGGTCTCGTCGCTGATGGCGAACTCCAAGCCGGCGGGGCGGAAGTTGGGTCCGTACACCACGCCGGTGGTGGTCACCTCCACGCCCAGTGAGTCGGCAAAGCCGCCGGTGTTGTCGCCGCGGATGGTGCCGATGGTGTAGTAGGGCGGTCCCGTCTGGTCGCTCTGCAGGATCGTCAGCGTGAAGGTCGAATCGACGTTCAGCATGTAGCCCATCTCGGGCGTGCGCAGCACCAGCGTGATGGTCTCATCTCCTTCGTCGTCGTCGTCGTCGTTGATGATGATCGTCACCGTCTGGTTGGCCGTCGAGTTGGCCGGGAAGGTTACCGTCTCGTCGGTGAAGGTGAAGTCCTCGTTCTCGCCCGGCGTGGCGGTCCCTGCTCTGTAAGCCACCTCAACCGAAACGGCCGAATCAGCACTGCTGTTGATCAGCTCGATCTCGACGGTCACCGTGCCGACGTCTTCGGTCACATCTTGTGAGGTGATGGCGAAGGCGAAGATCGGATCGTCGGAAGCAGCTTCACAAGCGGTGCTGGTGTGGCCGCCGATGAAGGAGGAGTCGTTCTGTGGGAAGACGCTCCACTGCGTGCTGCCCACGCTCCAGTCGGTGGTGCCGCTGCCGACCGAGGCCATCCGCACCAGGGTCTGCTCAGCGGTCGATCCGGTGCCGA
>JBARYS010000576.1:0-4025 GCA_049648155.1 Catalinimonas sp.
CATTGATCGGCAGGGGGAGGCTGACGCACCTGATCCTGATTCCCCCGGGGCTGGCGCACCCGTACAGACAGGGCATGCCCTGTCTCTATCCCCAACCCCCTGGGCATTCCCATCCGCCCCCTGGGCATTCCCATCCGCCCTATCCCCGACCCCCTGGGCATTCCCATCCGCCCCCTGGGCATTTTCATCTGCCCTATCCCCGACCCCTTGGGCATTCCCATCCGCCCCCTGGGCATTTTCATCTGCGCTTTCGGCACCTTCTGAATCTTCTCTTAGTGACCCTGCCGGCGCGGCGGAGGCAGGGCGTGCCCTGCCGTTGCGTCACCCGCGCTTTCGGACTCAGGGGCGGGGGACGATCTCGGCGATGGTGGGCTCCTACAAATCGGCGGTGACGCGGCGGGCGCGGCCCCTACATCCGGATTTTCGTTGGCAGACGCGCTTTCACGACCACGTGATTCGCTCGGCGGACGCTCACCTGCGGATCGCTACGTACGTGCGGGAAAACCCCCGGCGGTGGCGGGCCGACGTATTCCGCCAGGGGTGACCCAGCGGCGGGATTGTTTTCCGAGGCAGACACCACTTGGGTGATTTTTAGGCGATGCAGAGAGAGCCTTCGCCCTCTGTGGCTACGGCTGGTTTTTTCCAGTCCGGTGTTCCGTAGGCTGAACGGGCGACGGGGGATGCAAAGCCCCGGATGCCCCCGGCGGGCGCGGGGGTGGCGGCTGTCGATTTGTTAACGATTCCTTAACAAAGGGGGAGGGTGTTTCCTGTAAGGGTTGCTCTACATTCGCACCGTTTTCGGGATGCACTTCCGGAGGCGCGCAACAGATAGTACCCATACACCCTATTCCTATGTTTCAATCATTACGAAGATTCTCTTTTCTCTCGGCCCTGCTGGGGCTGATGGTCGCGCTGCCCGCCTGGTCGCAGGGCGTGACGACCGC
The DNA here is from genome assembly GCA_049648155.1 of Catalinimonas sp. Classification (GTDB taxonomy): domain Bacteria; phylum Bacteroidota; class Bacteroidia; order Cytophagales; family Flexibacteraceae; genus JBARYS01. The sequence goes on from JBARYS010000576.1 coordinate 945, forward strand.
ATCGTTCACCGGGCGCGTGCTCGACGAGAACGGCGAGCCACTGCCGGGCGCGACGGTGCTGGCCGTGCACCAGCCCACCGGCGCGCAGTACGGCAACGCCACTAACCTGGAAGGGCGCTTCAACCTGCGCAACGTGCGTGCGGGCGGTCCCTACCGCATCGAGGTGAGCTTCGTGGGCTACCTGACCCAACAGCAGGAGGGCCTATTTTTGACGCTGGGCGAGACGCGCTCGCTGGCCTTCCAGATGCAGACCGACGCCGTGCAGCTCGGCGAGGTGGCCGTGATCGGCTACCAGGACGAGCTGATCAACGGCAACCGCACGGGTATTTCTACGGGTATTTCGGAGGAAGCCATCAACACGCTGCCGACGGCCTCGCGGAACCTGAACGACTTTCTGCGCCTCACGCCGCAGGCCACCGTGGTTGAAACCGGCGACGGCCCGGCCATCTCGATCGCAGGGCAGAACAACCGCTTCAACTCAATCTACGTGGACGGGGCGATCAACAACGACGTGTTCGGCCTGTCGGGCAGCGGCACCAACGGCGGCCAGACGGGACTCTCGCCGTTCAGCATCGACGCCATCGAGCAGATGCAGGTGGTGATCTCGCCCTACGACGTCTCGCTGGGCAACTTCACCGGCGGCGGCATCAACGTGACCACCCGCAGCGGCACCAACGACTTCGAGGGTTCGGCTTACTACTTCCTGCGCAACGAAAACCTGGCGGGCAGGACGCCCCTTGAGGAGGGCAGCGACAGCGAGCGCGAGCGCCTCTCGGCGTTCACGGCGCAGACCTACGGCTTCCGTGTGGGCGGCCCGCTCATCAAGGACAAGCTCTTCTTCTTCGTCAGCGGTGAGTTGCAGCGCGACGAGACGCCCCAGCCGTTCGACCCGAACCGCTACCTGGGTGACGCCGGACTCGATGCCAACGAAGTACCCAACGGCGACGTGCTGCAGAGCAACATCGCGCAGTTGCGTGGCTTCCTACAGGAGAACTACAACTACGATCCCGGCAACTTCCTCAACAACGTGCGCAACCAAGAGGCCGACCGCATGCTGGTGAAGCTCGACTGGAACATCAGCCAGAACCACAAGCTGACGGCCCGCCACAGCTACACCCGTGCGCAGGAGATTGAGCGCAACGCCAGCACCACGGGGAACATTAACTTCGAGAACGGCCCGGAGATCTTCCCGAGCAACACGAACGTGACGGCCCTCGACCTGCAGAGCAACTTCGGAGACCGCTTCGCCAACAACCTGATCTTGGGCTACACGGCCGTGCGCGACGACCGCAACTTCCTGGGCGACCCGTTCCCCTCGGTGCGTATTCAAGACGGCGCAAACGGCAGCATCGCCTTTGGTCCCGAGCGCTTCTCGATCGGCAACGTGCTGAACCAGGACATCTTCACGATCACGAACAACTTCAACGTCTTCCTGGGTAACCACACGCTGACGTTCGGCACGCATAACGAGTTCTACTCGATCTACAACCTCTTCCTGCGGGAGAACTTCGGCTACTATCAGTACGGCAGCCTCGAGGCTTTCTACAACGACGCCGGCCCCGACAACTACGACCGCACGTACGTGCTGCGGCCGGGCATCGACGCCCAGCAGGGCGATGACGCCTCGGCCATTGCCGCCGACTTCGACGCCGGGCAACTCGGCTTCTACGTGCAGGACGAGTTTCAGCTTAGCCAAAACCTGCGGCTGACCGGCGGCCTGCGCATCGACGTGCCTTACTTCGCCGATCAGCCCACCGAGAACGACCGCTTCAACCAAATTGCGCCGCTCTTCGAGCGTTACCACTCCCTGCAAGGGGCGCGTTCGGGCAACGTACCTGACCCGCAACTGCTGTTCTCGCCCCGCTTCGGCTTCAACGCCGACGTGTTCGGCGACCGCAGCCTGCAAGTGCGCGGTGGGCTGGGCATCTTCACGGGCCGCGTGCCGTTCGTCTGGCCGGGTGGTATGTTCACCAACAACGGCGTGTTCTTGGCCTCGGTCGGTGTGGACGACCCGCAGCAGGTCGTGAACGGGGACACCATCCCGCTGCGGTTCAGTGGCAACCCGTTCGACCAGTACGTGGCTTCGGACGTGCTGACGGCCGACGGCGAGCCCTTCGAGACGCCCCCGAGCCAGGTTGACCTCTTTGCCGAGGACTTCCGCTACCCGCAGGTATTCCGCTCCAGCCTGGCCGTCGACTACCAACTGCCCTTTAACCTGGTGGCGTCGTTGGAAGGTATCTACACCCGCGACCTGAACCCGATCGTCTACAACAACGTGAACCTGCGTCCGCCCGAGGCGGTGGTAGGTCAGCAGCCCAACGGCAACGTGGGTGGCTTTGACTCCCGCCCCGTGTACGGCAACTTCACTGGTAGGCGTTTCAGCGCCGACGTGATCACCAACGAGTTTGACCGGGTGATCCTGGCCAGCAACGGCCGTGGGGGCGACTCTTACTTCTTGACGGCGCAACTGCAAAAGACGTTCAGCGACAACATGTTCATCAACGCGGCCTACACCTTCGGCCGCACGCGGGTGATCTACGACGCCACCTCGTCGCAGAACTCTACGAACTGGCGCAACGCGCTGCTGCTCGACCGCAACGACCAAACGCTGGGTGAGCTCGGCTTCTCGAACTTCGACCTGGGGTCGCGCATCACGGTGGCGGCGGCGTACCGTCTCGACTACCTCGACTTCCTGGCAACCACGTTCTCGGTCTTCTACACGGGGCAGTCGGGAGAGCGCTTCTCCTACACTTACAACCGCGCCGGTTCGGGCTACGCCATCAGCGGTAACGACGGTGCCGGCCGCGATTTTAACAACCTGATCTACATCCCGCGCAACCAAGGTGAGATCAACCTGATCGACATTCCGGAGCGGCTTAACGACCAAGGCGAACTCATCTCTGCAGCGGTCAGCGCCGAGACGCAGTGGCAGCGTCTGGACGAGTTCATCGAGAACGACCCCTACCTGAGCAACAACCGGGGCGAGTACGCCGTGCGCAACGGGGCGCGGGTGCCCTTCCAGAACGTGGTGGACTTCAAGCTCATTCAGGACATCTACTTGGAGATGCCCAACGGCAAGCG
>JBARYS010000577.1:0-3727 GCA_049648155.1 Catalinimonas sp.
GAGGTGGGCGCGCCGCCGAGGGTGCCGAGCCGCCGCCACATGTCGTCGTCGAACGAGGAAGCCGCCAGGGGCGGCAGGGCGTCGGCGGCGGCACCCATGCGGACGACCACCAGGTCTTGCGACGGCACCACGTGGAGCTTCTGGTCGTTACTGCCCAGCCCCGCCACCAGGTCGGCCGGAGCGGAGGGGATAATTGCCCCCGGAAAGGTGAACTGCGCTTGCGGGATCATGTGGCTGGACTGCCCATTGAGCCACCAGAGGTAGCCGTACGATGGGTTCAGCGCCTGCGAGGTGCGGATCATCCGGTTGAAGTAGGTCGTGTCGCGCATCAGCGTGTCTCCGCTCCAGACGCCGTTCCGCAGCATCATCAGGCCGAAGCGCGCCGCGCTGCGGGCGTCACTCCAGTAGATGCGGTTGTAGCCGCTGTCGATCCAGAGGCCGCGCATACCCAGGCGGTCGCGGACGTTGGTGCGGAACAGGGTGTTGTAACTGAGATCGGTGGCTGCTTCCAGCACCTCGGTTAGCAGCGTGTAGGGGGCGTTGTGGTAGGACCAGCGCTCGCCCGGGGCCGCCAGGTAGGTGAGGCAGGTGTCGTCGGTGCATTCGAAGTTACCGGCGCGGTCGTCGAGGCCGGTGGTCATCGTCAGTTGGTGGATCACCCGGATGCGCCCCTCACGGGCGGGCGATGCGTCGGTCCACCCCACGCCGAGGTGGTGCGAGGTAGAGTCTTCGACCGAGAGCAGCCCTTGCTCCTGTGCTTGCCCCGTCAGGAAGGCCGTCAGCACCTTCCCCGCCGAGGCCCAATACCAGAAGTCGTCGCGCTCGTGCTCGCCGAAGTACCGTTCCAACACGATGCGCCCACCTTTCAGCACCACAAAGGCCCGCGTGTTGCGCGCCTCCAGGAAGTCGTAGAGCGCCTCGATGCTGTCGGCACGCCAACCTAGTGCGGCCGGATCGGTGGTCTCCCAGGCGTCGCCTGCGAGCGGGGGGAAGTACGGATCTTGCGCAGCGAGACTCCCGATCAGGAGCCAGCCGCAGAGCAGGCAGAGGTTTCGCATGGCGGATGAGAGGGTGGTCATACGATGCTCCGCCTCCCGTAGGGTTTAATAGAACTGCTACGCGCTGACGATTGGAAGATTACGGCGAAGCCACGCTGGTCAATCTCCCGACAATCAAAACAGCGCCGGGAAGCGATCCGGCTCGGCCTCGTGCATCAGGCCGTAGGCCATCTCCCAGATGTCCTCCACGTTGGGCTTCGAGAAGTAGTCGCCGTCCGACCCGTAGGCGGGGCGGTGGGCGCGGGCGCTGAGCGTGCGCGGCGGTGAGTCGAGGTAGCGGTAGGCGTTCTGCCGCTCCACCACTTGTTGCAGCATGTATGCAGATGCCCCGCCGGGCACGTCCTCGTCGGCAAAGATCACCCGGTTGGTCTTCTGAATCGACTTGAGCACGCACTGCTCACGGTCGAAGGGCAGCAGCGTCTGCACGTCGATCACCTCCGCTTCGATGCCCACCTCAGCCAGTTGGGCGGCGGCGGCCAGCACCGGGCGGCACATCGAGCCGTAGGTCACCACCGTCAGGTCCCGGCCCTCGCGCAGCACCTCGGCCCGGCCCAGCGGCACGGTGAACTCGCCCACGTTGTCGGGCAAGCGCTCCTTGAAGCGGTAGCCGTTGAGCGACTCGATCATCAGGGCGGGGTTGTCGAGCTGCACCAGCGTGTTGTACATCCCGGCGGCCTGCGTCATGTTGCGCGGCACGCAGAGGTAGACGCCCCGCAGCGCGCCCAGCAGCGTCATCATGGGCGAGCCCGAGTGCCAGATGCCCTCCAGCCGGTGGCCGCGTGTGCGGACAATCAGCGGGGCCGCCTGCCGCCCCTTGGTGCGGTAGTGGAGCGAGGCGAGGTCGTCGGTGAGCGTCGCCAGGGCGTAGTAAATGTAGTCGAGGTATTGGATCTCGACGATGGGCCGCAGGCCGCGCAGTGCCGCGCCGATGCCCTGCCCCACGATGGTCGTCTCGCGGATGCCCGTGTCGGTCACGCGCAGTTCGCCGTACTTCTCCTGTAAGCCCGCGAAGCCTTGGTTGACGTCGCCGATGCGCCCCACGTCCTCACCGATGGCGAACACGCGCGGGTCGCGGGCCAGCAGCGCGTCGAAGCAGGCTTGCAGCACCTCTCGGCCGTCGACCGTCGGGCTGCTCTCCGAATAAGCGGGGGGCACCGGGCGCACGTCCGGCCCCGCCGCCGTCCAGAGGTGGGAGTGAAAGCGATCATTTGCGTCCTCGCGGCTCCGTTCCAGCCAAGCCAGCAGGTCGGCCCGGGCGGAAGCGTCGGGGTGGGCACGGAGGTGACGCAGGGCCAGCCGCACGGTGCGCAGCGCGTCGGCCCGCTGGGGGTTGAGTGTGCGCTCCAGAGCCTCGCGAAGGGGCTTGACGGCGGGGGCTTCGGCCTCGGCGGCACGCAGCAGGCGCACGGCTTCCCGGTGCGGTTCCTGGATCGAACCGGTGAAAAGCCTCCAGGCGGCGTTGCGCGCCTGACGCACGCGCTCCTTCGCCTCACGCTCGATCTGGTCGAGCTCTTCAGCGTCGGCCAGACCACTCGTCAGCAGCCAGTGGCGCATCCGGCGGTTGCAGTCGTACTCGGCCTCCCAGGCCAGGCGCTCTCTCGACTTGTAGCGCTCGTGCGAGCCGGACGTCGAGTGGCCCTGCGGCTGGGTCATCTCCGTAACGTGGATCAGCACCGGCACGTGCTCGTGGCGGCAGAGGTCGGCCGCCCGCGCGTAGACGTCGCAGAGGCGCTCGTAGTCCCAGCCCGGCACCTCGAAAATCTCGAAGCCCGCGGCCTCGTCGGTACGCTGAAAACCCGCCAACGCCGCCGAGATGCTGCTCTTAGTGGTGTGATACGACTGCGGCACCGAGATGCCGTACGCGTCGTCCCAGACCGACATCAGCACCGGGATTTGCAACACGCCCGCCGCGTTGATGCCCTCCAGAAACATCCCCTCCGAGGTGGAGGCGTTGCCGATGGTGCCGAAAGCAATCTCATTGCCCCGGTCCGAAAACCCGGCCAAGTGGTGAAGGTCGGCGTTCTCGCGGTAGAGCTTCGAGGCGTAGGCCAGCCCCACGAGGCGCGGAATCTGCCCCGCCGTGGGCGAGATGTCGGAGATCACGTTGTGACGTTCGGACTGGTCGAGCCAGCGGCCGTCGTCGTCGAGCAGGTACGTAGCGAAGTGACTGTTCATCTGCCGCCCCGCCGACGAGGGGTCCGCCTCGGGGTCAGTGTCGGCGTAGAGCTGCGCGAAGTACTGTTCGAGCGTCAGCTCTCCGACGGCGAACATGAACGTCTGGTCGCGGTAGTAGCCCGAGCGAAAGTCACCCCGCCGGAAGGCCCGCGCCATGGCCAGTTGCGCCACTTCCTTACCGTCGCCGAAGATGCCGAACTTGGCCTTCCCCATGAACACCTCCTTGCGCCCCAGCAAGCTGGCCTCACGGCTCTCGCAGGCCAGCCGGTAGTCGCGCAGGGCGTCGGCTTGAGTACCGGGGTGGGTGGTTTGTTCAGGGGTAAGGGTAGTGCTCACGGGGTGAAGATTGGTGGTGCGACACGGGGTGATGGCGGCAGAAAAGCAGGTTGTTCGTTCCTGAGCACAGTTCGACTCAGGTATCGGCCAAGTTACAATAAAGCCAACGTCCTTTCGGTTCCACGCTCTTCCGCACGCGCCCTTCCCACGCCCTGGTC
>JBARYS010000578.1:0-1588 GCA_049648155.1 Catalinimonas sp.
CGCTCCATCGAGCCGAACGGCGCGCGGTGGATCATCACCGGCCGGTGGCGCTGGTTGTCGCTGCCGACGTATTCGAGGCCGAAGCGTTCGGGCAGGTTGTAGTCCACCTGGATCGTGCCGAGCTGCCACTGTCGTCCCAGCGCGTCGCGCACCATGAAGTCGAGCTTAGGACCGTAGAAAGCAGCCTCGCCGAGTTCGGTGACGGTGGGCAGCCCCTTCTCTTCAGCCGCTTGGATAATGGCCGACTCCGACTGCGCCCACACCTCGTCGGTGCCGATGTACTTCGTCTTGTTCTCGGGGTCACGCAGCGAAATCTGCGCCGTGAAGTCGTCGAAGCCCAACGCGCCGAACACGTACAGCACCAGGTCGACCACTTGCTTGAACTCCTCCAGCACCTGGTCGGGGCGGCAGAAGATGTGCGCGTCGTCGACGGTGAAGCTGCGCACGCGCGTGAGGCCGTGCAGCTCGCCGCTCTGCTCGTAGCGGTACACCGTTCCGAACTCGGCCAGCCGCAGCGGCAGCTCGCGGTATGAGCGCGGGCGGGCGTTGTAAATCTCGCAGTGGTGTGGGCAATTCATCGGTTTGAGCAGGTACTCTCCCTCGCCGTCGGGCGTCTCGATGGGCTGGAACGAGTCCTTGCCGTACTTCTCGTAGTGCCCGGAGGTGACGTACAGCTCCTTTTTACCGATGTGCGGGGTAATGACAGGGGCGTAGCCGGCGCGCGTCTGGGCCTTTCGCAGAAACTGTTCGAGGCGGTCGCGCAGCATCGTGCCCTTCGGCAGCCAGAGCGGCAGCCCCGCCCCCACTTTCTCAGAGAAAGTGAACAGCTCCAGCTCGCGGCCCAGCTTGCGGTGGTCGCGCTTCTTGGCCTCTTCGAGGCGAAACAAATGCTCGTCGAGCTCATTCTGTTTGGGGTACGTCACGCCGTAGATGCGCGTAAGCTGCTTGCGCTCCACGTCGCCACGCCAGTAGGCACCCGCCACGTTCAGCAGCTTGACGGCCTTGATGCTGCCGGTGTTCGGCACGTGCGGCCCCCGGCAGAGGTCCGTGAAGTCGCCTTGGGTGTAGAAGGTGATGGTGCCGTCGTCGAGGCCTTCCAGCAGTTCGAGCTTGTACTCGTCACCTTTTCGCGTGAAAAACTCGACGGCGTCGGCCTTGCCGATGGGCGTGCGCACGAACTCGACCTTGCGGCGGGCCAGCTCCTTCATCTTCGCCTCGATGGCGGGAAAGTCCTCCTGCGAGAGCGTGCGGTCGCCCAGGTCCACGTCGTAGTAAAATCCGTTCTCAATGGGCGGGCCGATGCCGAACTTCACGCCGGGGTAGAGCGCTTCGAGCGCCTCGGCCAGCAGGTGCGCCGACGAGTGCCAGAAGGCCGATTTGCCGCCCGCGTCGCGCCAGGTGAGCAGCTTCACGGTGGCGTCGTGGCCGATGGGCCGCGTGGCGTCCCAGACTTCGCCGTCCACTTCGGCGGCCAGCACGTTGCGGGCTAGCCCTTCGCTGATGCCCCGGGCCACGTCGAGGCCGGTCGCCCCGGCGGGGTGTTCTCGCACGGAGCCGTCGGGCAGGGTAATCTTGATTTGTTCGCTCA
>JBARYS010000579.1:0-3665 GCA_049648155.1 Catalinimonas sp.
AACGGCTGGGGTAGTACCGACGTGACGATTCGCTCGGAGTTCACCGCCCGGCCGTACCGCACGGGCAGCGTCGGGGTAGCCTCGGCGGGGCCGGACACCGAGAGTTGTCAGTGGTTCGTCACGCACCTGCCCACGCCCCACCTCGAAGGGCGCTACACGCAATTTGCCGTGGTCGAGAGCGGGCAAGACGTGATCGCCCTGCTAGGCGAGGGCGACCTGATCCTGCACATCCGCCGCGTCGACTGAGAAGCTACCCGCCCCGCATCGTATCGGAGCTTGTCACGTCCTTCTCGGGGCTGGGCTGGGGGGCGTTGCTTTCCTCTGCGGCCGTGGTTACCTTCTGCTCTTTTAGACCTTTGCCCTCTTCCTCATGTCGACCCTGACGCGCCCCTCACTCGACACGCAGTACGAGCACTTCGTCCGCAACCGCTTCCTGGCTCCTGGCTATGCCCATCGCGGGCGCGCTGGTATGGGTGGGCATCGGGATCGCGGGGGCCGTGCTGCCGCTCGCCGGCAAGGTGTGGGCCATCTGGCTCGGCACGGGCATGATCTTCTACGTCGGCATCGGGGTGGCGCGGCTCATCGGCGAAGACCTGTTCGGCCGCACGCGCCCCAGCAACCACTTCGACCGCATCTTCCTGCTGACGGTGGTGCAGGCCGTGTCCGTGTACGCCATCGCCATCCCTTTCTTTCTAGTCGAACCCACTTCGCTGCCGATGAGCGTCGGCATCCTGACCGGTCTGATGTGGGTTCCTTTCTCGGGGTTGATCCGGCACTGGGTCGGGCTATTTCACGGCCTCACGCGCACGGCGGGCGTGCTGATCGCCTGGTACCTGCTGCCGGACCTGCGCTTCGTGGCCATCCCCGCCGTGATCGTGGCCACCTACGCCGCGACGATCCTGATTCTGCACCGCCGCTACCGCCGGATGGTCGCCGCAGGGGCGTAAAAAACCCTCCGTCTGAGCAAGAAACGGAGGGTTGGTAGGGTGTGGATCATCAATCAGCCGAAGGCCGTCTCGACGGCCCCCCCGTCCACGCGGTAGTTGCTGCCGTTGATGTAGCTGGCGTGCTCGGAGCTGAGTAGGGCGATGATGGGCGCAACCTCGTCGGGCCGCCCCCGGCGCTGCATGGCCAGTTGCGGGCGCTTGTTTTTCACGAACCACTTGACGGCCTCGTCGACCGAGGTACCACGCTCTTCGGCCAGGTCTTCCATCATGGCGTCGGTCATGGGCGTCTCCACGTAGGCCGGCGAGACCACGTTGAACACGAGCCCTTCTTTCGAATAGCCGCGTGAGAGGCACTTGTTCAGGTTGATGATGGCCGCCTTGCAGGCGTTGTAGGGGCTTTCTTCGGCATAAGGTTGCAGGGCGTTCTCGGAGGCGATCAGCACTACCCGTCCCCAGCCTCGCGCCTGTAGCTGCGGGATAAACGCCCGGCAGAGGCGCACGGCCCCCAGCAGGTCGATCTCGATGGTGTTCTGCCAGTCGTCGTCGGTCAGCTCCAGGAAGTCGCCGGCGGCCCCGCGCGCACCCGCGCAGTTGATCATGATGTGCGCCCCGCCGAAGTCCTGCTGCACTTTGTCGGCCATCGCCACGACGCTTTCGTTCTTGGTGATGTCGGCCGCGATGCCGACCACCTTGACGCCCTCCGGCGCGACGGCCTTGACCTCTTCCACGGCTCCTTTCAGGTCTTCTTCGCTGATGTCGGAGAGCACCACGTGCGCCCCTTCGGCCACGAGCAGTTTGGCGGTGGCCAGTCCGAGTCCGGAGTCTCCGCCGGTGATGACGGCCACGCGGTCTTTAACGCCTAATTCCATAGGTTACGGTTGATTTATAAGGTTTGGGTATGAGAAGTTCGTCGGCGACGGCTACTCGGAGAGCGTACGCAAAAAGTGCGCTTGCAGAACTACTTACCGGTACGGCCGCGTCGTGAGAGAGATACGCAGGCGGCTTACTTTTCGCCCCCGCCGCCGCCGGCAGTTTGTCTCGGGTGTAAGGCACAATCGGCACGGCGGCGGGCAACGTTCGTTACCTTGCAAGGCCGTGCACCTTCCGTCCCTACTCCGCCGCCTGCCGCCCCTACTGCGCAACTTTTACTTCGTCACGTCGGTCCTGTTTGCCGTCTGGCTGCTCTTCTTCGACCAGAACGACCTACTCTCGCGTTACCGGCAGCAGGCCAAAATCCGGGAGCTACGCGACCAGCAGCACTACTACGAGGAGAAGATTGAGGAGGTGCGCGAAGACCGCAACGAGCTGATGACTGACCCCGCTCGGCTGGAGAAGTACGCCCGCGAGCGGTACTTCATGAAGCGCCCCGGCGAGGACGTCTACGTCATCGTCGAAGAGGAGTAGCCGAGCTCCCCCACGAAGCCGAGCGCCCGCCGTTCGGCCCAGGTCAAGCGCTGCCCCCACTCCGTGAAGCCCACGTGCCCACCCGCGCCGGGCGTCTCCAGCCACACGTGAGGGTGTTCCCGCGCCTCGCGGTGGGGGAAGCACGCCGGGCCGAGCATGGGGTCGTTGAGGGCGTTGATCAGCAGCGTGGGCCGGTCGATGCCCGCCAGGAAGTGTTTGGCGCTCGCCTCCCGGTAAAAATGCGCGAGGTGCTCGAAGCCGTGCAGCGGCCCCATGAAGCGTTCGATGAAGCGCGGGAAGGTGGTGATCTCTCGCAGCCCCTGCACGTCGATCTGCTCCGGGAAGTGCAGGGCCTTCAGCCGCATCTTCTTCTTCAGTCGCGCCAGGAAGCGGTCTTTGTAGAACCGGTTTTGCGGGTGGTGCAGCCGCACGATGCTCGCCGGCAGGTCGCACGGCACCGAAAGGGCCACCGCCGCCCGCACCTCGCCGGGTACGCGCGCCGGGTCAGCCCCGAGGTACTTGAGCGTCTGGCTGCCGCCCATGCTGAAGCCCACCAGCACCACGTCGCGGTACCGCCCGGTGCCGACGGCGTGCGCAACCACGGCGGCCAGGTCGTCGGCATCGCCGTGGTGGTAGAAGCGCGGCAAGCGGTTCATTTCGCCCCCGCAGGTACGGTTGTTCCAGGCGAGCGCATCCCACCCCGCCCCCACGAAGGCCGCCGCCATGCCGCGCACGTACGTCTGCCGGCTGTTGCTCTCCAGCCCGTGCGAGAGGACGACCAGGCGGTCGCGGCGCTGCTCGTACCAGTCGAGGTCCAGAAAGTCGCCGTCAGGCAGTTCGAGACGGGAGGGGCACGGTGGGCGCAGCGCCACGCGGCGGAAGAGGTGCGGCACTACCGTCTGTAGGTGGCCGTTGAACAGCAGGCGCGGCGCGCGGTGGTCGGAGGTGGGCAACATCTGGCCGAAAGTACCCGCGATTTTTTTCCGGCCGCCCGCTTGTGTGCGGCGACAAAACCCGTAAGTTTGTGCCCACGTTCGCGGAAGCGGGCTGGAAAGGTCTGGTAGTTCAGTTGGTTAGAATGCCTGCCTGTCACGCAGGAGGTCGCGGGTTCGAGTCCCGTCCAGACCGCAAGAAACGCCCTCTACATCACGTGGAGGGCGTTTTTGCTTTTGGTGGCAAGTAAAGTGGCAAGTGTGTGCTCATGAGTGAAGACAAGACCAATACACTCGATACTATCTTGAAAGCTTTCGCCAGCTTTGACGGGACAGGGAGAGATTTTCCGTTAGATAAATCTTATGATAGTCTGTCTTCATG
>JBARYS010000580.1:0-2847 GCA_049648155.1 Catalinimonas sp.
CGTGCATCCAGCCCATCATCCACTTCATGCCGAAGCCCAGCCCGCCGACGTAGGTCGGCTTCGACACCATCGGCCAGGCGGTCGACTCTTCGGCGATGGTGATCGCGCCGGGATGGTTCTCGTAGACGGCGATGTTGAACTCCTTCAGGAACTGGATGGCCGCCAGGTTCTCACGGCCGCCGAATTCGTTGGGAATCCATTCGCCCTCTTTCCGTGAGTAGTCAAGGTAGAGCATCGAAGCCACGGCGTCCACGCGCAGGCCATCGATGTGGAACTGCTTCAGCCAAAACAGCGCGTTCGAGATCAGGAACGCTTTCACCTCGTTGCGGCTGTAGTTGAAGATGGCGCTCTTCCAGTCGGGGTGGTAGCCCTGCCGCTGGTCGGCGTGCTCGAACAGGTGCGTGCCGTCGAAGTAGACCAGCCCGTGCAGGTCGGTAGGGAAGTGCGACGGCACCCAATCGAGGATCACGCCGATGCCCGCCTGGTGCAGCGTGTCGACCAGGTACATAAAGTCCTGCGGCGTGCCGTAGCGGCTCGACGGCGCGAAGTAGCCCGTCACTTGGTAGCCCCACGAGCCGAAAAAGGGGTGCTCCATCACCGGCATGAACTCCACGTGCGTGTAGCCCAGGTCTTTGAGGTAGCCGGGCAACTCGGCGGCCAGCTCGCGGTAGCTCAGCGAGCGGTTGCCGTCTTCGGGCACGCGCTTCCAAGAGCCGAGGTGCATCTCGTAGACCGACACCGGCTGCGGCTCTTCGGCGCGGGCGTCGCGCCGTTTGATCCACTCGCCGTCGCTCCAGCCGTTTTCCAGGTCCCACACCACCGAAGCGGTCTTGGGCGGCGTCTCGGCGCAGAAGGCGAACGGGTCGGCCTTGTCGGCGTTGTAGCCGTTGAACAGCGAAGCGACGTGGTACTTGTAGACCGTGCCGTGCCCAACGTGGGGAATAAACACCTCCCAGATGCCCGAGTCGTCGTTCTGGCGGCGGCCCATCGCGTGCGCACTTCGGTCCCAGTCGTTGAAGTCGCCGACCACGGCCACGTACTCAGCGTTGGGTGCCCATACGGCGAAATAAGTGCCCTTCTGCCCCCCGTGCTCCACCACGTGCGCGCCCAGCTTGTCGTAGAGGTTGAAGTGCTTGCCCTCGCGGAAGAGGTAGATGTCCATCTCGCCCAGCAGTGAAAAGTCGTACTGCGGCGCGCCGGGTTTCGCAGGTGATTCGGTCACAGCCGCCGCCTCGCCCTTAGGGTCACTGCCGCTTTCGAGGTCTTCGGTGGTGGTTTTGCGCGTGGGCTTCGGGGGGGCTTCGTGCATGTGCGCGGTCGTCTCGGGCGCTTGAAAGGCCACTTCGCCGCCGCGCGCGCCGCTTTCGAGCGACTCAGGGCCGATGGGGGCAGGCTTGACGGCAGCAGGGGTCTTGTTATGAGTAGACATGGGCGTGTTCGGGGAAGAGTTTTGGAAGCCGGCGGGAGGTTGACCGGCCATCGTGTGCAAAGGAGAAAACAGATCAGGCAACCAGGAAATCAAACGACCGAGCGGTCAATCCGACAGGCCCTGCATCAGCGTGCTGATGCCGCGCAGCGGGATGCCCACCCACGTGGGGCGGTTGTTGAGTTCGTAGCCCAGCTCGTAGACGGCCTTCTCGAGCAGGAACACCCGCAGCAGCAGGCCGAAGTCGTTACGGTCTTGCGGAATGAGCGTGGTGTCGGAGCCGAGCTCTTCGAGGTAGCTGCCCATGAAGAAGCCGCCGGCGTAGTGATACCACTGTTCGGCCCAAGGGGCGAGTTCGTCGGAGTCTTCGCCGTTCTTAGCGAACAGCGCGCTGTAGGCGGCGTAGTGGAACGAGCGCAGCATTCCGGCCACGTCGCGCAGGGCCGACCGCCGCAGCCGCCGCTCGGAGAAGGAGCGCGCCGGCTCACCCTCGAAGTCGATGATCACGAAATCCTTACCGGTGAACAGCACCTGCCCGAGGTGGTAGTCGCCGTGGTTGCGGATTTTGAGCGTCTCGATTTTGTGGTCGTAGATCTGCTTCATCACGTCGATCACCGCCGGGCGCAGCGCCAGCACCCCTTCGGCCTCGGCGCGGGCAGCCTCGGGCACACTCTTCAGGTGCGCTTTGAGGGTGCCGAAGTTGTTCTTCACCATCGCCTGTAGCGACGAGTAAAGCGACCGCTGGTAGTGCAGCGAGAACTCTTCGGGCTCGAAGCCCTCCACCTTGCGGTGGCCGGCCAATGCAAGGTGCATCCCGGCCGTGCGGCGGCCCAGCAGTTCGAGGCGCTCCACGTAGGCCCCGCCGATGATCTCCTGCATCACCTCGGGGGTCTGTTCGAAGGTGGCCGGCGCGGTGAGCGTTCCCACCACCTTGGGCGGCTTCCGCTCGTCTTCGGGCAGCGCCTCCACGCGCTCGAAGTAGCGTCCCAGTGGGCTCTTGAAGTACTCCCAGGCGTCGCCTTGGTTGCGCACCAGCTCCTGCATCATGCCCATCACGAAGGACGACTCGCCGCGCTGCCACTCGATGGCCCCCAAGTAGCGGGGCGTGTGGGCAAACTTGGCGCGCTCGGTCAGGAAGCGCGTGATCTCCACGTCGGGGTTGAGGGCGTCGTCGATCTTGCGGTAGAGCTTCAGGAAGAAGCGGTCGGCGAAGATGATCGACGTGTTGCTCTGCTCGGCGCTGAGCACCTTCGAGCGCACCTCGACCAGCTCCTTTGCCTCCTTGCCCATCAGCCGGTCGGCGTTGAAGACCAGCTCGCCCGCCTCGGTGCGGAACTTCCGGCGCTTGGCCAGCGCGTCGAACAGCGTTTGCCGGAACGCCTCGCTGTAGACGGCGTCGTAGAGCACGCCCGGCTGGCCAC
>JBARYS010000581.1:0-3715 GCA_049648155.1 Catalinimonas sp.
GAACACTGAAGAGGAAGATTTCTCGTGACGTTGCGGCGGCTGCGGGCGCTCCGTCGCGGCCGGGCGGCGTTCCGGCACAGGTTGGGCGGGTCGTTGCTCCGCCTGGGGCTCTTTGGGTGGGTCCTTACGCGGTGCATCTTTAGGTAGGGAGCCATCGCGGCGGCCGTAGGAAGTGTCGTCGTAGGCACGACGGGGTTTGCGGCGCTCTTCGCCGTCGGGAGAGGGAGTCTCTTGCATAAGTAAGGAGCAACACCGGCGGTCCGGCGAATGGTTCATGTGTCGGCGGGCGAGCCGACGGTATTGATGTCGGTGCCCACCTCGCGGGGCAGCGGCAGGTCTTTGAGGCTACGCAGGCCGAAGTGCTCCATGAAGCGGCGGCTGGTGCCGTAGAGCAGCGGGCGGCCCGGGCCGTCGGCCTTCCCGGTGATCTCGATCAACTCTTTGTCGAGCAGCTTGCGCAGGGCGTAGTCGCAGTTGACGCCCCGGACCTGCTCAATATCGACCTTGGTGATGGGCTGCTGGTAAGCCACCACGGCGAGCGTTTCGAGGGCGGCCGTAGAGAGGCGCTTGCGGACATTCTGCTGAAGTAGCGTCTCGACCGTGGCGCGGTAGGTGGGCTTGGTAAGAAATTGGTATCCGTCGGCCAGCGCCCGCAGTTCGAACGCGTACTCGCCGTCGGCGTAGCGCCGTTGCAGGGCTACTACCGCCGCCTCTACTTCAGCGTGGATGACCGCCCGGCCGGTCTGGGCGCGGAGGCAGCGCGTCATCTCCTCGACGGTGACAGGCTCGGCGGCACAAAAGATCAAGGCTTCCACGTGTCGGATCAGCACGGCGTAAAAATAAACATCCGCCCGGCGAGAGGGGCCGGTCGGATGCAGTTGTTTTCGAGGGTGAAGAGTAGCTTATCCCACCCGGTTGAGTTTCGCCTCGATGGAGTGCTGCGTGTGCGGCACGGCCAGCAGCCGCTCGCGGGGAATCAGCTTGCCAGTGTCGATGCAGACGCCGTAGGTACCGTTTTTGATGCGGATCAGGGCCATCTCCAGTTGATTGATAAACTTCTGCTGGCGGGCGGCCATTTGGTTGAAGCTCTCCTTTTCGAGAGCGTCGCTGTCTTCCAGCACGTTGCGGCTGCCGGCGGTGTTGTCAGTGCCCGAATCGTAGCGGCGCGTCAGGACGTCCTTATAAAAGGTGAGTTGCATGCGGGCCTTCTGAAGCTTCTCGTCGATGCAGGCTTCAAACTCACTGAGCTCCGCATCGGAGTAGCGTACGCGCTCTTTGGTGTCTTGGATCATAGCTGAAAGCGTTTGTTGGTGGTTGTTGAGGATCAGATCGCGGACGGGAGAGAGGTCTTTAATTTGTTGATCAGCGATGGCAGCAAATGATTAGTGATGGATTTTGGCTGCAAACTTACATAAATGGCAAGTGATTGCCGGTGAGTCCTCCGCATCTTTGCCACGAAACCGACCGCCTTATCCGGAACGGTCGCACGTTTATTACGTTCACCGGCTGGTAGGTAACTATCCGTGCGGTCGTTCTTCCTCCATCATGCTTAAAACGCTCATCTTCTCTACTCTCTTGCTCACGTCTCTGCCGGCCGATGCCCAGACGTTCGGCATCGTCATCCACGGTGGGGCGGGCACCATCCGCCGCGAGAACATGTCGCCCGAACGGGAACTGGCCTACCGTAAAACCCTCACCGAGGCGCTGAACCTAGGCTACGACGCGCTGGCACGGGGCGAAACGAGCCTGCAAGCCGTCGAGCTCACGCTGCGGCACCTCGAAGATTCCCCCCTGTTCAACGCCGGGCGCGGCGCGGTCTTTACCAACGAGGGCACCAACGAACTCGACGCCTCGGTCATGGACGGCCGCACCGGGCAAGCCGGGGCAGTGGCGGGCGTGCGGCGCGTGAAGCACCCCATCTCGGCGGCACTGGCCGTGATGCGCAGCTCGGGGCACGTGCTGCTGACCGGCGAGGGAGCCGAACGCTTTCTCGAGCAGGAGGGGTTGGAAATGGTAGACCCCTCTTACTTCCGGACCGACGAGCGCTTCCGGCAGTTGGAGCGCATCCGTGACCAGGAGAAGTATCAGCTCGACCACGACGGCGAGGGGCGGCTGCCGGGCGGCGACGAGAAGTTCGGGACGGTGGGCGCGGTGGCGCTCGACCGGGCGGGTAACCTGGCGGCGGGCACCTCGACGGGCGGTATGACCAACAAGCGCTGGAACCGCGTGGGCGACTCGCCGATCATCGGGGCGGGCACCTACGCCGACAACGCCACCTGTGCCGTCTCGGCCACCGGCTACGGCGAGGTGTTCATCCGCAACGTGGTGGCCTACGACATCGCCGCCCGCATGAAGTACCAAGGCAAGAGCCTACGGGAGGCCGCCGACGCCGTCGTCATGGAGCACCTGCCGACCGTGGAGCCGGAGAGCGGCGGCATCATCGCCATCGACCGCGCGGGCAACGTAGCGATGCCCTTCAACACGACAGGTATGTACCGGGGCTATCGTAAGCAGGGCGAGCCGCCGCGTGTGTTCATCTACAAAGAGTAGGCTTATTCGGTAGCCGTTCGACGATCTACCGAACGAGTCTGGTGCTACCACCGCGCCCCGACAACCACCCGCTTACGGTAAGTGCGCACCTCACCACCGAGGCCGAACACCTCCAAGTGCAGCAGGTACGCCCCCACCCGCACGCGCCGCCCGTCGTCGGCCAGGCCGTCCCACTTGTAAGAGCCTTCCAAGCCCAGCAGGTCGTTGCGGGCCAGGTGCCGTACGGTCCGCCCGCGTGCATCGTAGAGCGTGACGTTCGCTACGTAGCCGCCCCGGTCGAAGCGGTAAAAAAGCGTTGTAAAGTCGCGGTCGCCGTCTTGGTCGGGGGTGATGACCTCGGGCACTACGCGCACTTCTGCGCTCCCACCGCCGCCCTCCTCTGCCTGTGAGTTGCGGTAGCCGGGCGTGGCCCACCCCACGTTCTGCGCCGCCGACTGCCAATTGCCGGGGTCGTTGACCGGCCCGTCGAAGCGGATGCGCTCCAGCGAGACGCCGTCGTCGTCGTCGAGCAGAGCGAAGTGAAAGTCCTCGTCGTAATCGAACCGCTGCGTCGCTTCCCCGGCCGGATTGAGCAGCACCACCGCGCCCGCGTCGTTCGGGAAGGGCGGCAGTTGTCCAACCTCCTCGACGTTCTCCATCACCGTGCGTGGGTAATTGCTCAGGAGGGCGGCGGCGTCGGTCGTGACGACCAGATACGCCCCCGGCGGCAGCACCCGCGCCCGGTCCGTAATGGCGGCGGCGGCGGCCAGGGTGTCGTCGCGGCCGTCGGCAAGTTGCCAGCCGCGCAGGTCGAGGAACTTCGCCGAGACGTTCACCAACTCCACGAAGTCGGCCGCACCCGGGGGCGGGTTGAACAGAACCTCGTTCAGGAGCAGATCGTCGGGACCGGCGGGCTCGGGCAAGAGCAGGGGCACCTCGTTGGCCGTGCCGACGGGGTTGCCGTTGCAGTCGCGGGGGCCGTCGGCGCGCACGACGTACGCCACGCCCGCCTCCAGCGTCGAGGTGATCAGGAGCAGTTCGCTCGCCGGGTCGGCATCCACCCGCACGCTTAAGACGTCTACGCCGGGCGTGACGAGATAAGTGGCCGCCACCGCCCCGGCACTGTCGAGCAGTTCGCTGAACCGTAGCAGCACGGTGTCGGCGGCGAGCGCCACGGCCGCTACTA
>JBARYS010000582.1:0-2687 GCA_049648155.1 Catalinimonas sp.
CGCGCCCGCCGGCACCTACGCGGTGCGCGTTACGGCCTCGGACGACGGCTGCCCCGTGCCGAAGCAAGCCGAGGTGCTGCTCTACTTCCGTTTGGAGCCGCCGGACAACCACCCGCCGCAGGTCGCGCCGGAGCCCGCTTCTTATGGTGACCGCCCGGTCACGGTGACCGTCGGCGACGAGCTTACTTTCGACGTGCTGGGCACCGATCGGAATCCCTTCGATCTGCTGACACTCGCCCAGGTGGCGGGTGCACCGGGCATGGTGTTTCAGAGCACGCCCGCGCGCGGCGAGGTGCGGGGGCAGTTCAGTTGGCAACCCGACTGCGAGGCCCTGGCGGCGGGCCTGGACACGGTGCGGGTAGGCTTTACGGTGAGCGACGGCGGCTGCTTTGCGAGCGTGCGCGACACGGCGTGGGTGACGATCCACCTGCTGGACCGCTTCTCGGAAGCCGCCGGCAGCAGCCTCCCGAACGTGTTTTCCCCGAACGGCGACGGTATCAACGACCGCTTCGTGCTGCCGCAGTTGCCCGAAGACAACTGTACGACCCGGTTCCAGTCTTTCGAGGTGTTCAACCGCTGGGGCGTGCGCGTCTACCGGCAATCTTCGCCGAACGTGATGTGGGACGGCAGCGCAGCCCCGGCGGGCGTTTATTACTACCAAGTGCGTTACACCGACCGGACCTACAAAGGCTCCGTAACGCTGCTCCGGTAAACCCGCCCACCTCATTACGCACTCTACATGAGTGACCCAGCACGTACGCCGTTCGTGGTGGACGTGGTGCGGACGATTCCCATCGAGTACATTAAGTTATCCGGGCTTCGAGGGTTACCTTCCGGGGAACGGCTTACAACGACGCGGACCCCACCGACTCCTTCACGTTCGAGGGTTAAGTTTACCTTCGGATCCGTGGGTGGAAAAGACCACTGCCACTATTCACCGGAATAGCCTGCGGCTAGCTTGCGAAGAGGGTTTCGAGCGGGGTCTTTCGTTCGGGCTTTTTTACGTCAACATCCCGCCGTCCACCTGCAACACCTGGCCCGTCACGTAGGTCGACAGGTCGGAGGCGAGGAAGAGGGCGGCGTTGGCCACGTCGTCGGGCGTGCCGCCGCGCTTCAGGGGGATGCCCTCGCGCCAGGCAGCCACGGCCTTCGCGTCGAGTTGCTCGGTCATCTCCGTCTCGATGAAGCCGGGGGCCAGCGCGTTGGCGCGCACGCCGCGCGAGCCCAGTTCGAGCGCCACCGACTTGGTGAAGCCCACGATGCCCGCCTTCGAGGCGGCGTAGTTGGCCTGCCCGGCGTTGCCGCGCAGCCCCACCACCGAGGTCACATTGATGATCGACCCGGCGCGCTGCTTCAGCAGGGGTCGCGTGGCGGCTTTGGTCAGGTTGAATACCGACTTGAGGTTAACGCGGATCACCTCGTCCCACTGCGCCTCGTTCATGCGCATCAGCAGGCCGTCGCGGGTGATGCCGGCGTTGTTCACCACCACGTCGAGGCGGCCGTAATCTTCGAGCACCTGCTTCACGAGGGCCTCGGCGGCGTCGAAGTCGGAGGCGTCGGAGCGGTAGCCCCGGGCGTCGCCACCCAGCTCCCGGGCCAGCGCCTCACCACGCTCCACGCTCGAGAGGTAGGTAAAGGCCACGCGCGCGCCCTCGGCGGCAAATTTTTGGGCGATGGCCCGCCCGATGCCGCGCGACGCTCCGGTGACGAGCGCCACTTTGTTGTTAAGTAGTCCCATGATATTCGTAGGTAGGGTCGCGAAAATAACCATTCCGCGCTCGTCTGCCGCCCCACCCGGCGAGGTTAGACCGACGGCCTGCCCTCGGTCGGAGGGGGCTCGCGAATCCCGGTCGGGCACACGGCGTCGGGACCTTCCAAACACCTTGTGGGGCGAGAGTCCAACGGCGGTGCTATCTTTATACTATCTAAGATCGTTGTTATACACGTACGCCGGATAGGCTACCTATCACCCTTCGTCGCTCAACCCATGCCTGAGAAGTTCAAACAGCTCCTCGACAGAAACCGCGAGTGGGCCACCCACCAGATCGAGGCCGACGGGGAGTTCTTCCACCGCCTGGCCGATCACCAGGAGCCCGAGTTCCTTTGGATCGGTTGCTCCGACAGCCGCGTGCCCGTCAACCAAGTCACCGGGGCCGAGCCGGGGACCATCTTCGTGCACCGCAACATCGCCAACTTGGTCATCCACACCGACATCAACTTTCTGAGCGTGCTACAGTACGCCGTCGAGGTGCTGAAGGTGAAGCACATCATCGTCTGCGGCCACTACGGCTGCGGCGGCGTGGCGGCGGCCATGGGCAAGAAGTCGCTCGGGCTGATCGACCACTGGCTGCGCAACATCAAGGACGTCTACGTGAAGTACCAAGACGAGCTCGACGCGATCGATAACGACCACGACCGAGGCGAGCGGCTGGTGGAGCTCAACGTGATCGAGCAGGTGGCCAAGCTGTCGCAGGTGCCGACGGTGCAGCAGGCGTGGTCCGGGGGCACCTTCCCGATGCTGCACGGCTGGGTGTACTCGCTCGAGAACGGCCTGATCCGCAACCTCAACGTGACGCGCCGCGACGACTCGCGCCTGCACGACGTGTACAAGTACGACGTTCCCCACCTCAAACCCCAAGCGTAAGTGGCCGCCGAGATTCAACTCAAAGTCAACGAAAACCTCTACC
>JBARYS010000583.1:0-1794 GCA_049648155.1 Catalinimonas sp.
TTCCGGTGTACGTCACCGAAAACATGGTTGGTCACAAGTTCGGTGAGTTCGCCCCCACGCGCAACTTCCGTGGCCACGTGGCTAAAAAGGATAAAGGCCGTCGGTAAGACGCCCCGATACACTACTCATGGAAGCAGTCGCTAAACTAAGAAACGTGCCCTCGTCACCACGGAAGATGCGCTTGATTGCGGATCTAATCCGGGGAATGCGCGTGGAGCAAGCCCTGACTACCCTCCGCTTTCAGCGCCGTTACGGTGCAGATCAGCTCGAAAAGCTACTGCGTTCGGCCGTTGCGAACTGGGAGCACCATAACCCGGACGAGCGGGTCGAGGATGCTGAGCTGTACATCAAGATAATCATGGTGGACGGCGGTCGGATGCTTAAGCGCATCAAGCCTGCTCCGCAGGGACGCGCGCACCGCATCCGGAAACGCTCTAACCACGTGACGTTGGTCATCGACAGCCGGGCGACCGAGGGCGCGGTGCTGCTGGACCTTCCGACGGCCACTAAGCAGAACACCGAGGCCGAAAACACCGATAGTTAACATGGGACAAAAGGTAAACCCCGTTGGGCTTCGGCTCGGCATCATCAAAGGTTGGGAGTCCAACTGGTTCGGCGGTAAAGACTTCGCCGATAAGCTGATTGAAGACGAGCAGATCCGCAACTACGTGATCGCCCGCGTGCCGAAGGGCGGTATTTCGCGAATCGTCATCGAGCGCACGCTGAAGCGTATCACCTTGACCATACACACCGCCCGTCCCGGCGTGGTGATCGGTAAGGGCGGCTCGGAGGTCGACAAGCTGAAGGAAGAGGTGAAGAAGCTCACCAGCAAAGACGTTCAGATCAACATCTTCGAGATCAAGCGCCCCGAACTGGATGCCAAGCTCATTGGCGAGTCGATTGCCCAGCAGTTGAAAGCCCGCATCTCGTTCCGTCGTGCCATGAAGCAGGCCATTTCTTCGGCCATGCGCGTGGGAGCCCTCGGCATTAAAGTGAAGGTGTCGGGTCGTTTGGGTGGTGCCGAGATCGCCCGTACAGAGATGTATAAGGAGGGGCGTATCCCCCTACACACGTTGCGCGCCGACATCGATTACGCCATCTCCGAGGCACACACCGTTTACGGTAAGATCGGGATTAAGGTGTGGGTGTTCAAAGGCGAAGTGTACGGTAAGGTCGACCTGTCGCCCAATACGGTGCTGAACGCGCCCGATGCCGCCGATAGCGGCCGCCGCCGGCGCGACCGTGGTGCACCTAATGACCGTCCGCGTCGTCGTCGTAACCAGCGTTAACCAGAAGAAAGCATGTTACAGCCGAAAAGAACTAAATACCGCAAGCAGCAAAAAGGACGAGTACGTGGCATCGCGCAACGCGGTCACTCTATCTCGTTCGGCTCGTTCGGTATCAAGTCGCTCGAAGCGGGCTGGATCACCTCCCGCCAGATCGAAGCTGCCCGTATTGCCATGACGCGCGCCATGAAACGTGAAGGTCAGGTGTGGGTACGCGTTTTCCCCGACAAGCCCATCACGAAGAAGCCCGCCGAGGTACGGATGGGTAAGGGTAAGGGTGCCCCGGAATACTGGGTAGCCCGCGTGCGCCCCGGTACGATTCTGTTTGAGTCGGCCGGTGTAGACCGCGCCGTTGCGACCGAGTCGCTGCGACTGGCCGCCCAGAAGCTGCCTATGCGCACCAAATTTGTTATCCGTCGCGATTATCAAGAGTAGTCATGAGCCAGGAAGAGATCAAAGCAATGACGACCGACGAGCTCGTCGGTCTTCTGCGCGAAGAGCGTAACGC
>JBARYS010000584.1:0-3953 GCA_049648155.1 Catalinimonas sp.
CGCTTGCCCCGGGTGCTCACGTGGCGCAGCCTCGCGCGTGGGCTGGCCGTGGGGCACCAGTCGATTGTCGTGCGCCGGGCGTCGGCACCCCACTACGACCACCGCCGCCACTACTACAGTGCCGACGTCGAGTGGATGGTGGCCGTGC
The DNA here is from genome assembly GCA_049648155.1 of Catalinimonas sp. Classification (GTDB taxonomy): domain Bacteria; phylum Bacteroidota; class Bacteroidia; order Cytophagales; family Flexibacteraceae; genus JBARYS01. The sequence continues at coordinate 149 of JBARYS010000584.1, forward strand.
TGAAGGCCGCCCGCGCCACCGCCCCGGTAGAGGGGCCGCTCACGCGGTTTCTGCTGGGGGGCTTTTCCAAACAACACCACCGGCGCTCGCTGATCGACCGGTTTCAGGCGCTGCGGCGGCACTTCGGGCTGCTGCCCACGCTCTGGAACCACGCGTCGATCGTCGCCCGCGCGGTGCGCTTCCGCCTGGGGCGGCGCTCAGGCGGGCTGTAGCTCCGGTGTTCTGCGCAACGAGCGCCAGACTAGGTACCCCGCCGCGCCCAGCAGTCCCGCCACCAGCAGAATCGAAAAGATCAGGTCGACCGGTTGCAGCGCGTTGTAGGTCTGCGGCACGAACTCGAACGTGATCGTGTGCTCACCGGCAGGCACCGGCATGGCGCGCAGCACGTAGTTGGCCCGCAGGTGGTCGGCGGGCTGCCCGTCGACCATCACCTGCCAGTCGTCGAACTGGTTATAGTAAATCTCCGAGAAGACCGCCAGTTGTGGCGCGTCGGCCCGGGTGCGGTAGGTGAGGCGGTTTGGGGCGTATTCGGTCAGCTCGATGGTGGCGGCGGGGTCGTAGGCCGGCGCTACCCCTTCAAGTTGCGGGGCGAAGCGTTCGTCCACCACGGCCGTCCGTTGCAGGTCCGTGCCGTCGAGGGCGGCGATCTCGGCGTCGGCGTCCGGCACCAGTTGGTAGTCCCGCACGAACCAGGCGTTGCCGTAGGCTTGCGAATTGCGCCGCACGGTGGGCTGCCCCCCTTCGCCGGCCACGATGAAGTACCTGACGTTCAGCATGTTGAGCACCTGCCGGTTGTTGCGACTGATGTGCCGCTCGATCAGGTCCTGGTAGCGCCGCAGCTTGGCCGGGTGGTAGCCGCCCACGTTCTTGTGGAAGTAAGAGGGCGTGGCGTCGTTGAAAACGTTGACCGTCGTGTTCAGCACCCGGTAGTGCGAGGTGTCTTGCAGCACGCGCTGGTCGGCGGCGGTGGCGCGGAAGAAGTTGTCGGCCTGCTGCCGCTCCGTAAAGTCGTCGGCGTCGAAGAAGCGGCGGTCTACCGTCCAGAGGTCGACGGTCGTCAGGGCAATCAGCCCCGCCACCAGCCACTCCGTCTTGACGCGACCTTGCAGGTAAAACCAGAGCAGCCCCGCACCCAGCCCTACGAAGAGCAGCGCGCGGAAGGCGTCGCGCCGCAGCATGGCGCGGCGGTCGTCGCGGATGGCCTCCAGCAGCCACCCGGGCAGTTGCATCTGGCCGTCGCCCGCCCCGACGAAGTCCAAGATACTTCCCCCCAGCAGGCCGAAGAGCAGCGCCAAGCCACCCACGCTCGCCGCGCTCACGATCAGGTTTCTCTGGGCCACCGCCGTCGGGATTTTGCCCGCCAGCAGGTCGCGCAGCACCAGCACCGCCCCGGCGGCCATGAAGATGGGCACCAGCGAGAGCACCATCGTGTGCGCGCGGAATTTGTTGTAGAGCGGCACGTAGTAAAACCAGAGGTCGGCGAACCAACCCGCGTTTTTGCCCCAGGCGATCAGCATGAACAGCACCGTCACGCCCAGCAGCCACCAGCGCACGGGGTGGCGCAGCGTGAGCATGGCGAAGACGAACAGCAGCACCACCAGCGCCCCCGCGTAGGCCGGGCCCGACGTAAAGGGCTGGTTGCCCCAGTAGAGCGGCAGGCGCTGAATGAACTGGTCGGCCTGCGGGCGCGGCACGTTGTTCTGCGTCAGCGCCTCGTACGTGTTCGACCCGGTGCCCACGGCCATGCCCGAAGCTCCCCCGCGCGCGCCCGGCACCAGCAGGGTAAAGGTCTCGCCCACGCCGTAGCTCCACTGGAAGGCGTAGTCGCGGTCCAATCCGCCGCTTGCCCTTTCGGTGCCGGCCGGGGGCGTCAGCTCCGACGGCCCGCGGATGGTGGCCTTGGCGTACTCGCGCGTGGTGACGAGCCGCGACGCGTGCGGCCCCACGGCCAGCAGCGCCCCCACGAGCAGTACCCCGACGGCCGTGAGGAACGCCCGCCACTCCCGCGTGCGCACGGTCACGATGAGCCGGTAGAGGCCGTACAAGAGCACCGCGATGAGGGTGTAATAGGTAATTTGAATGTGGTTGGCGTAGATCTCCAGCGTCAGGCAAAGGGCCAGCAGGGCCGCCCCCGCCAGGTAGCGCCCCCGGAAGGCCAGGATCACGCCCCCCACCACCGGGGCGGCGAAGGCGATGGCCACCACCTTGGTCAGGTGCCCCGCCTCGATGTTGATGACGTTGTAAGAGGCAAAGGCGAACGAGACCGCCCCCAGCAGCCCGAGCCACGGACCGCCGCCCAGCGCCAGCATGAGCAGGTAGCCGCCCAGCAGCAGCAGCAGGATCATCATGGCCGGCACGGGCAGCGTGTGGTAGATCAGCGTGCTCACGTAGCTCACCACGTTGTTGGGATACTTCGTGTAGACCATGTAGGCGGGCATACCCGAGAACATGTTGTTGATCCAGTGCGTCTGCTCACCGGTGGCCTCCCGAAAGTCTTTGGCCTCTTTGGCCCAGGCTTGGGGCTGCACGATGTCGGTGCCCACCAAGGTCTTGCCGCTCAGCACCGGGTAGGTGTAGGCGAAGGCGAGCAGAAGCATCACGCCGAGGGCGATGAGGTGGGGGAGAAAGCGCTTGAACATGGAGGGCACAGATTTCCGGGTTTGGGGGTCACCGCGCGAGGTGCACGGTTTTCGGCAAACACAAATTTGCCGGATTTTGCGGTCGGACGAAAGCCGCCGGTATCACAACGTCCGTTCGGGCCGCAGCGCGTAGATGCGCTCGATGATGTCGACCACCTTCAACCCTTCCAGTGCGTTCGTCGAGGCGTAGGCGCGGTGTCGCAGCGTGTCGACCACGTTCTGAATCACGAAGTGGTGGTTAGCCGCCGAGCCCGTGTATCCGGGGTACTGGTTGGGCGGCGCGGCGGGTGGCAGGTTGGGCGCTTCGTAGTCGGCCACGTGGCAATACTCAATCCGCTCCATGTACTGCCCGCCCACCTTCACGCTTCCCCGCTCGGCCAGGATCGTGAGGCTGCTCTCCTGGTTGCGGTCCCACGTCGAGGTGGAATATTGCAGGCAGCCCGCCCCGCCCCGCACGAAGTCGAACTGCACCAGGCCGGTGTCTTCGAAGTCGGTCAGGTTCTGGTGGTTGAAGTCGTAGAAGCGGGCGTGGAGGTTCCGCACGTCGCCGAAGAGCCAGTAGAGCATGTCGACGAAGTGGCTGAACTGCGTGAAGAGCGTGCCCCCGTCGCGGTGGGCGTCGCCCTTCCAGCCGCCGGGCTTGTAGTAGCGGCCGTCGCGGTTCCAGAAGCAGTTTACCTGCACCAAGAAGATGCGCCCCAGCCGCCCACTTTCGACCAGCTCCTTGAGCCAGCGCGCCGGGGGGCTCCACCGGTTCTGCATCACGCCGAACACCGCCCGCGACCGCTCCAGCGCCTTGTAGATGATCGCCTCGCCGTCGGCCTTGGTCAGCGCCATCGGCTTTTCGACCACCACGTGGCGGCCCGCCTCCAACACCTGAATGGCCTGGGGGGCGTGGTCGGCGTTCGGCGTGCAGACGCACACCACGTCGGCGGTCGGCCCGTCGGTCAGCATCGCCCCGAGCGAGAGGAAGAAGGGCACTCCGAAGGTGCGCCGCAGCTCCGGGGCGAGGGCGTCGTCGGTATCGGCCAGCGCCACCAGCTCGGCTTCGGGGTGCTGCTGAATGATGGTGGCGTGGCGGCGGCCGATGTGCCCGCACCCCACCACGGCGAAGCGGACGGGCTCAGGCGAAGTAGCTTCTGATCTGCTCACAAACGTAGTGTTGC
>JBARYS010000585.1:0-5323 GCA_049648155.1 Catalinimonas sp.
GCAGCGACGTAACCGGGTCGACGCGCGCCGCCCGCAGCGACTCCCACCCGACGGTCAGGCCCGCCGCGACGGCCGCCAGCAGCCCCGCCGCCACGAACACGCCCACGTGCAGCTCCACGCGGTAGGCGAAGTCGGCCAGCCAGCGCTGCATCGCCCACGCCGCCAAGGGCACCGCCACGGCAAACGCCACGCCCACCAGCAGCAGGAAGTCGCGCACGAGCATCAGCACCAAGCCGCCGACCGACGCCCCCAGCACCTTGCGGATGCCGATCTCCTTGGTGCGGCGGGCGGCAGTGAAAGCCGACAGCCCGATCAGGCCGAGGCTCGCCAGCAGGACGGCCAGCCCGGCGAAGACGCTGAACACGGTCTCTAGGCGCTGCTCTTGTCGGTAGAGTTGGTCGAACTCGTCGTCGAGAAACCAGTAGTCGAATGGGCGATCGGGCACGCGGGCGGCCCAGTCGGCGCGCAGAAAGTTGAGCGAGGCTTGCAGGTCGTTGCCCGCCAGGCGCACCATCACCACGCCCCACGTCTGCCGTTCGAGCATCATCACCAGCGGGCCGACGTTCTCGCGCAGCGAGGCGAAGTGAAAGTCGTCGGTCACGCCCACCACCTGCCCCGCCCGCCCCGACACCGTGATCGGCTGCCCGAGGGCGTCGTCGGGCGTCCAGCCCAGATTTTTTGCCGCCGAGGCGTTGAGTAGAAACGCGTAGTCTTCGGATGCCTCCCGTTCGTTCGCCAGCGCTTGCTCGGCGGCGGTGAAGTCGCGGCCCGCCAGCAGGTCGATCTCCAACGTGCGCACAAAGTCCCCGTCCACCGGAATGGCCGCAACGAGCGGGGTCTCCTCCGAGCCGGGGCGCTCCAACGTGTAGCTCCCCTCGATGAACGTGGGCGTCTCGTAGGCGGCCGTCACGCTCGCCACGCGGGGGTCGCCCGTCCAGGCGTTTTTCACGGCCGCCAGGTTTTTCAGGATCGCCCGCTCGGCGGGGAGCACCACCACGCGCTCGGGGTTGTAGCCGAGCTTACGGTCCTGCACGTATTCCATCTGCTGCCGCACCACCAGCGTGCCGATGATGAGGAAGCTCGACACTACGAACTGAAACATGATCAGTCCCTTGCGCAGCCACTGGCCTGAGGTCGCGCCGGTGCCGCGCCCCTTCAGCGCCGCCACCGGGCGGAAGCGCGTCAGCACCAGCGCCGGGTAGCCGCCCGCCAGCAGACTCACCACCAAACAGAGGCCCACCAGCACGGCCCCCAATCGGAGCGGCGAGAACACCCCGAAGGCGAGCGTTCGCCCGGCCACTTCGTTCAGGGAGGGCAGCACGAGCGCGGCGAGGAGGCCGGCCGCGAGCAGAGCCACCGCCGTCAGCAGCAGCGCCTCGCCCCAGAACTGGCGGAACAGCCCGGCGCGCTCGGCCCCCAGCACCTTGCGGACACTCACCTCGCGGGCACGGTCGGCTGAGCGGGCGGTGGCGAGGTTGACGTAGTTGACGCAGGCGATCAGCAGGATCAACAGCGCTACGGCCGTCAGCCCCCAAACATAGCGGATGTCGCCGTTCGGCTCGTGGCCCGCCAGCTCGGAGTGCAGGTGCACGTCAACGAGCGGCTCCAGCGTGTAGGTGAGATAGTCTTCGCCCGCCATGCCGGTCTCGGCCGACTGCCCGCGCATGTAGCCGGGAATCTTCGCCTGTAGCGCTCCCAGTGCCGCCGGGTCGCGCAGCAGCAGGTAGGTGACGTAGTTGGCGCTCCACCACTCTTCCCGCTCGGCGACCGACAAGCTGGTGAACGAGGCCACAAAGTCGAACTTTAGCTGCGAGTGGCTGGGTGGGTCGGCGGCGACGCCCGCCACGAGGTAGTCGTAGCCATCCACGAGCAGCGTTTGCCCCACGGGGTTCTCTTCGCCGAAATACTTCGCGGCGGCGCGCTCGGTCAGCACCACGCGGTCGGGGGCGGCCAGGGCAGTGGTGGGGTCGCCCGCCCGCAGGGGGAAGGTGAAAACTCCGAAGAAGGCAGAATCGGCGTAGAGGAAGCGCGGCTCGCGGAAGAGTTTCTCGCCCCGCCGGACGGTGGCGTTGTCCATGTACGTCCGCACGCCCGCCTCTACCTCGGGGAAGGCGCGGACGAACGCGGGGGCTACCTTGGTGCCGGTCACGGCCACCTCCGTCTCCTCGCCCTGCATCCGCACCTGCATCGTGACCCGTGCGATGCGGTCGGCCCGCTCGTGGAAGCGGTCGTAGCGGAGGTCGTCGGCAATCAGCAGCGCCATCAGGAAGAAGACGGCCAGCCCGAGGGCCAGCCCCAGCAGGTTCAGGAGCGAGAAAAGGCGGTGCTTCCGCAGGTTGCGCCAGGCGATTTTCAGATCGTTCTTCAGCATGAGTGTTCAGGGTTGGGCTTTTTCGGCGTGGGCTGACGCATCCGGAGACCGGCCCGCCGGTGCGGCAAAATTTTGCATCTCTACGTGGGCTGACGCATCCGGAGACCGGCCCGCCCGAACGAAGGACGCACCCTACCTGATCAATCCACTTGCCAGTCGTCTGATGTGCGTGCTCCACACGTTCCGGGGCTATTCTCTTCCGAAAGATGTACGATTTCGCACGCCGCCGTCCATTTTCGAACGATGGAAGCAGCTTTTTGACAGGACGGAGAATAGTGCTCGATACCGATTCCGATGGCGACTCCGACCCAAATGGATAGTCAACCATCTGTTTTCCAACCTCCGTCAGCAACGGCGGTCGGCCGTCGGAAATACACCCCCTGCCCGTTCTTTCGTAAACTCGTCCCAATGGAAGATATCAATCAGTACAGCGTCACGCTCCGCCCGCTGCGGAAAGAAGATTACTCCGACCTGAAGGGGGCCATGATTGAGGCGTACGCCGGCATCGGTGGCACGTACTGGCGTGAGGAGAAGGTCTTTAAGTTGCTCGAACTCTTCCCCGAGGGGCAAATTTGCGTGGAGCTGAACGGCCAGGTGGTGGCCTGCGCGCTGGCCATCGTGGTGGACTATAAGAAGTTCGGCGACGACCACACCTACGAGGACATCACGGGAAAGTACACCTTCTCGACGCACGACCCGCTCGGCGACGTGCTCTACGGCATCGACATCTTCGTGCACCCCGGCCACCGGGGCTTCCGCCTGGGGCGGCGGCTCTACGGCGCGCGCAAAGATCTCTGCGAGCGCCTCAACCTGCGGGCGATCATCGCGGGCGGGCGCATCCCCAACTACGAGCGGTACGCCGACGACCTAAGCCCGCGCGAGTACATCGAAAAGGTGCGGATGAAGGAGATATTCGACCCGACATTGACCTTCCAACTGTCGAACGACTTCCACGTGCGCAAGGTGCTGCGCAACTACCTGCGCGGCGACACGCAGTCGCACGAATTTGCGGCCCTGTTGGAGTGGAACAACATCTACCACCGCGCGCCGGGGGCCGGCTACGCCACGCAGTCGAAGTCGGTGGCGCGGGTGGGCGTGGTGCAGTGGCAGATGCGCCCCATGCAGGAGCTGGACGCGTTCCTGCAACAGGCGGAGTTCTTCGTCGACACCATCAGCGATTATAAGGCCGACTTCGTGCTCTTCCCCGAGCTGTTTAACGCCCCGCTGATGACGCGCTTCAACCACCAGCCCGGCCCGCAGGCGGTGCGCTCGCTGGCGGGCTATACTGAGGAGATCCGGCAGCGGATGCTGGAGTGGGCCGTCAGCTACAATGTCAACATCATCGCGGGGAGCTTCCCGGTGCTGGAGGAGGGCGTGCTGCGCAACGTGGCTTACCTGCTGCGGCGCAACGGCACCTGGGAGGCGCAGCACAAGCTGCACGTGACGCCCTCGGAGGAGCGCGCTTGGGGCATGAGCGGCGGCAGCGACCTCCAGGTGTTCGAGACCGACACGGGCAAGATCGGCATCCTGATCTGCTACGACGTGGAGTTTCCCGAACTGCCCCGGCTGCTGGCCCAGCAGGGAATGCAGATGTTGTTCGTGCCCTTTATGACCAGCACGCAGAACGGCTACAACCGCGTGCGCCTCTGCGCGCGGGCGCGGGCCATCGAGAACGAGTGCTACGTGTCCATCGCGGGCTGCGTGGGCAACCTGCCGAAGGTCAAGAGCATGGACATCCAGTTCGCGCAGGCGGCCGTGTTCACCCCCGCCGACTTCCCCTTCCCCTCGAACGCGATCAAGGCCGAGGCTACGCCCAACACTGAGATGACGCTGATTGTCGACCTTGACCTGGGCCACCTCAAAGAGTTGCATAACTACGGCTCGGTGCGTAACCTGAAGGACCGCCGTACCGACCTCTACCGCCTCGACTGGACCGCCGAACGAGAAGGGACCCGCCCGCCGGTGCAGCTCAACGGCAAGATTCAGCCCGCCCCCGCCGACGCGGAGCCGAATCCGCCCGCCGGCGCGCTGCCCGAAGTAAAGGGCGGGTAGTGTCGCCATCGGAACCGCCGCGTTCGCCCACCGGCGGGTTCCTCCGCCGTGGTCGGCTGCTCAGTTCTACGGTACGCGCAGAAGAGTCTTACCCCAGTCCTGCTTCCCTTAGTCGCTGTTGCAACGCGGCTACCTCCGCCAAGGCACGCTCCTTCTCGCTCTGCTCTTGTGCCACCCGTTGTTGTGCTTGTTGGGCTTGTTGCTGGGCTTGTTCGGCTTGTTGCTGGGCTTGTTGGGCCTGTTGCTGGGCCTGCTGGGCCTGTTGCTGGGCTTGTTGTGCCTGTTGCTGGGCCTGCTGGGCCTGTTGCTGGGCTTGTTCGGCCTGTTGCTGGGCTTGTGCGGCCCGCTGTCGTACTTCAGCGAACGTGGCGAACCGCTCGCCGTCGGGGTGGTAAAGGTGCAGTCCCTCGTCGAGTACGAATCGTACACCCAGGAGGGGGCTGACCCACTCGTCCGCGACATCCACCTCGCGCAGTTCCTGGCCCTGCCGTTGGTAGACGTTAAGCGTCTCGGGGTCGCGATCAGGGTCGATGACGAAGTACTCCTCCACGCCGTGGCGCTCGTAGAACTTGAACTTGCGGATCATCTCGCCCATCCGGTTGCTCGGGGAGAGTACCTCGATGACTACGTGCGGTGGTTGGCCACCCTCTTCCCACTGCTTGTAGGAGCCTCGGTGCCCGCCGGGGCGGCCCAGCGCCACCAGCACGTCGGGGGCGGTATTGACCTTCGGCTGACCCTCGACGGGGTACCAGAGCAGGTCGCCTGCTACCAGCACATCGGCGCGTTCGCGGAAGGTCCAGTCTAAGTTGGTCTTCAGCGTGACGATCCATTGAAACTGTAGGGTGTTTTCGGCCATCGGTCTTCCGTCGGATTCCGGGTAGTGAACCCGCTTCGATTTAG
>JBARYS010000586.1:0-4181 GCA_049648155.1 Catalinimonas sp.
CCTTTCCCCCTCGTTGTTTCCCAGCCGCTCGTTTTTGAGGTAGCTCAGGTCTTCGATCCGCTCTTTTCCCTCCAGCAGCTCATTCAAAAAGGCGATGAGCAACTCCTTGTTAGGCGCTTCGCCGAAGAGCTTCTTGAACCCGAAGTCGGTAAAGAGGTTGATGTACCGGTCGTTGGTAAGCGTCATAACTACTTCGGTTTGTGTTCAGGCGTGGGGCGGACGCCGGCACGCCCGCGCGGACAGACAAAGGCAGCGGTCGCCGTCGTCGGAACCACGCGCGTGGTCGCGGTTCAGTTCGTTGCCGCCAACAGCAGGTCGGCCTGGGTGATGATGTGCACACGCTGCCCCTCGTCGCGCACCAGCAGCGCCTGGTTGTCGCGGTCGATCAGCGACGAGAGCACGTCAAGCGAGCTGTCGAGGGCCACGAACTTGAACGGCGGGTCCATGATTTCCGACACGGCCTGCTCCTTCAGCTCGGGCGCTTCGATCAGGCGGTGCAGCACGCGGTTGTCGGTCAGGCTGCCCACGATCTGATCCTTGCCGTCGATGACCGGAATCTGTGAGATGCCCTCTTTGCTCAGCAGGCGGATGGCCTCCTGCACGGTGGCGCTCTGCGGCACGGTCACGAGGCGGCCGCTGCCGTTGCGGCGGTGCACGATCTCCCTGGCCGTCGAGAACGAGCGCTCCAGGTAGCCGTGGTCGCGCATCCAGTCGTCGTTGTAGACCTTGTTGAGGTAGCGCGTGCCGTGGTCGGGCAGCAGCACCACCATCACCTCGCCCGCCTTGAGGTGCGCGCGCGCCCATTCGAGGGCACCGTGCACGGCTGCCCCGCACGACCAGCCGATGAACAGCCCCTCCTCGCGGGCCAGGCGGCGCGTCATGATGGCGGCGTCCTTGTCGGTGACCTTCACGAAGGCGTCGATCAGGCTGAAGTCGACGTTCTTGGGCAGAATGTCCTCGCCGATGCCCTCCGTGAGGTAAGGGTATATCTCCTTCTCGTCGAACTCGCCGGTCTCCTTATACTTCTTGAACACCGAGCCGTACGAGTCGATGCCGAGCGTGAACACGCCGGGGTGCTGCTCCTTGAGGTACTTTGACACGCCGCAAATGGTGCCTCCCGTGCCGACGCCCGCCGCCCAGTGGGTGATCTTGCCCTCCGTGTCGCGCCAGATCTCGGGGCCGGTGGTCTCGTAGTGAGCCGCTGTGTTCGAAGGGTTGTCGTACTGATTCGGGTAGAAAGAGTTAGGAATCTCGGCGTTCAGCTTGCGCGCCACCGAGTAGTAGGAGCGGGGGTCGTCGGGGGCTACGTTCGTGGGGCAGACGATCACCTCGGCCCCCACGGCGCGCAGCACGCTGATCTTCTCCTGCGACTGCTTGTCCGACATGGTGAAGATGCAGCGGTAGCCGCGCGAGACGGCCGCCAGCGCCAGCCCCATGCCGGTGTTGCCCGAGGTGCCCTCGATGATGGTGCCGCCCGGCCGGAGGCGGCCGTCGCGCTCGGCGTCTTCGATCATCCGCAGCGCCATGCGGTCTTTCACCGAGTTGCCGGGGTTAAAGTACTCGGGCTTGACCAGCACGGTGCCCCGCACGCCGGCGGCGAGCTTGTTGAGGCGGATCAGCGGCGTGTTGCCGATGGTGTCGACGATGGTATCGTAAATCATGGTGGGCGGCGGTCGATGGATTATTGTTCCTCAAAATTAGCGCATCTTTGCCCGCCTCGAAACCCAAAATCCGCCCATGCGCTGGCATTTTACCGCCCGGACGGGCCGCCGAATCATCTGGAGCTTTGTCGCCGTGCTTGCCCTGCTGCTCACCGTCGGGGTGATCGGCATCGGCGGCGTCAACCGCCTCAGCAGCCGCTTCAACACGCTGTTCGAAGACCGCCTCGAACCCGAAATCGACATCTCGCTGATCTTGGAAAAGATGTACCAGAACCGGCTGGCGCTCGAAGAGCTGGTCACGCAGTTCGGCATCGAAACGCCGTCCGAACTCCGGGCCGACATCCGCCGCAACAACCTCGAAATCGACTCGCTGATCGGTAAGTACTCCGCCACGCTGATGGTGCCCGAGGAGGTGCGCAGCCTGCGCAACTACCGTAAGGAGATCCGTACGTACCGAGAGCTGGAGGCGGACATCATCGCGACCTACGAGGACGACCACAAGGCGGCGCAGCAGCTCTTCACCGAGCGCAGCTTCGTGGCGTTTCAGCGGGCCGTCAGCCCCGTCGAGAAGCTGTCGGTCACGCAGGCCACGGCGGGGCGCGAGCTGTACGAAGACGCCGAGCGGACCGTGCAGACGGTGAAGATTTCGCTCTACGTCGCCATGTCGATCGCCGTGGTGATCGCCGTCGTGCTGGGCATCCTGGTCGGCTACTCCACCCTCGACGGCATCTGACAACGCACTAGCGCTCCTTTCCGAGCGACACATCGGGTTGCGCCGTGCCGCCCGCCACGATGTCCCAGCGGTTGAGCGTGGCGATGGCGTGGTAGGCCGTCATGTCGAACGCCACCGGTACCACCGACACCCAGTTATGCTTCAACGCCCACTCGTCGTGGTCTTCGCCCTGGTCGAGGTTCACAAAGTCGCCCGCCAGCCAGAAGTAGCGGCGGCCGTTGGGGTCGCGTCGCTCGTCGAACCTCTCCTGCCAGTAGGCCCGCGCCTGCCGGCAGATGCGGATGCCCCGCAGGGCCTCGTCCGAGCGCTTCGGGATGTTCACGTTGAGCGCAATGCCCGCCGGTAGCCCCTCCTTCAGCACCTGCCGGGCGATCTTCAGCACCGGCTCGCCCACGTGTCCGAAGTCAGCGTCGTGGCTGTAGTCGCAGAGCGAGAAACCCACGGCGGGCAGCCCTTCGATGGCCGCCTCGATGGCCGCCGACATGGTGCCCGAGTAGAGCACGCTCACGGCCGAATTGCTGCCGTGGTTCACGCCGCTCACCACCAGGTCGGGCGTGCGGTCTTTGAGCACGTGGTGCTTGGCCATCTTCACACAGTCGGCGGGGGTGCCCGAGCATTCGTAGGCGCGTACGTCGGGCAGGTCACGGAAGGCCGTCGATGCGGTCAGTCGAAGCGTGTTGCCCACCGTGATGGCGTGGCCCATGCCCGATTGGGGGGCGTCGGGGGCCACCACGACCACCTCGCCGAGTTCGCCCATCAGTTCAACCAGCGCGCGGATGCCGGGGGCGGTGATGCCGTCGTCGTTCGAGACCAAGATTAAGGGGCGTGCGTTCATCCGGAAGTGTGCAGTTGGTTGTAATAGTTGACGATCTCGACTAAGTCTTCGGGGCGGTCTAGGCGCAGGTTGTTGCGCTTGACGAAGTGGCGCACCCGACGCTTGTGGTCTTCGAGCAGGAGATAGAGGTCACGCTTGCGCCCCAGGAACCGGCGAATGCGGCCGTCGTTGCGGCGGAAGAAGAAGGTGCGCTCCAGCCGAGGACGCTGCATCATGAACGAGCGGTTGAGGAACGGATCGTAGACCGGCTCGGTGGTCATCACGGTGCGCTCTTGGGCGTACAGTTGCAGCGGCTTTCCCTCGGCCAGCACCTCGAAGAGGGTGGGCCGTTCGTAGTTGTCGCGCAGCACGAAGGGGAGCGTCTGGAACCGCCGTGTCTGGAGCATCTGGTCGTCGAACACGCGGAACGACCGCACTCCCTGCGAGCTGTAGGTACGCACCGTACCGCCGGCGTTCACTCGCAGCGCCTCGGTTTCGGTGTTGAAGTTGACCTTGCCACGCAGCGTGTCGCCGTCGTTCAGCACCAGAAACCCTTCGAACCAACGCTCACTCAGCGACCCGGTGCGGGTTTGCTGCTGCGAAACCACCGGCCCGGCGAAGAGCAGGACCAGCGTGGGGGTCAGGAGAGGGAGAAGTGTGCGCATCGGGAGCACCGGCGGTTAGTTGGCGGATGGGCTCTCTACGCCCAGGCCGTTTGTGCTCCCACCCGCGAAACCGCGCAGAATCTCGTGGCCCATCTTGTCGCGCTTGGTCAGCAGGTACTTCTGGTTATGCGCGTTGGGAGGCATCTCGATGGTTACGTTCTCGACGATGTGCAGCCCGTAGCCCATCAGTCCCACACGCTTCTTTGGGTTGTTGGTGATGAGCTTAAGTCGCGTCACGCCCAGATCGCGGAGAATCTGCGCGCCCACGCCGTAGTCGCGCTCGTCCATCTTGAAGCCCAGCTCCAAGT
>JBARYS010000587.1:0-1781 GCA_049648155.1 Catalinimonas sp.
CCCCAAAGCACTGCCGAACAGACCGTTCAAAATTGGCGCGCGCTCGTGCGCCCCTTTCAAACCCCCGACGACGCCAAGGCGACCACCCAGCTTCTCAACACCTTTCTTCCTTTTCTAGCCCTCTGGACGACGATGTACTTCAGTTTGCAGTGGTCGTACGCCCTCACGCTGCTGCTGGCCGTGCCGGCGGGGGGGCTGCTGCTGCGTGTTTTTGTTCTGCAACACGACTGCGGTCACCAGTCGCTTTTCAACGATCGGCGCGTCAACCATGCCGTGGGGTTTTTCTCAAGCTTCTTTACCACCATTCCCTACAAGTTTTGGCGGATGAGCCACAGCGGCCACCACGCACACAACGCGCAACTGGAGCGGCGGGGGCTGGGCGACGACGTTTTTTACCTGACCACCGAGGAGTACGGCGCGCTCTCGCAGTGGGGGCGGCGTCGTTACCGAATCATGCGCAGCCCGCTGCTGCAGTTCGTGCTGATTCCCTTCCTCTACTTTACCGTCAGCCTGCGCTTGCCTTTTCTGAAGCTGGACCGCTGGCCCCAAGTGCGCCGCTCGTACCTCATCAACAACCTGCTGTTGGTGGTTTTCTACGGAGCGCTGGCGGCCACGTTGGGCTGGCGCGAGCTGCTGATGGTGCAGGTGCCGATCATGGTGTGCTTCGGCTTCCTCTGCTTCTGGCTCTTCTATATGCAGCACCAGCACGAGGAGAACTACCGCGCACCCCGCAATGAGTGGGAGCACGAGCTGGCCGCCGTGCAGGGCAGCTCCTACTACAAGCTGCCGCGCGTGTTGCAGTGGTTCTCGGCCAGCATCGGCTTTCACCATATCCACCACCTCAACTCGCGCATCCCGAACTACCACCTGTCGGCGTGCGCGGCGGCCAACCCCTCGCTCAACGCGGCGGCCTGCCAGATCACCCTGCGCAGTAGCCTCAAGTGCGTCAACAACAAGCTCTGGTGCGCCGACACGCGCCGGATGATCACCTTTGCGGAGTACGCCCGACGGGGCTGACCTTTCCGGCGGTTTCTGCCGTACCGGAGGTATGAATTACCTCCTGCTCTTGCTCGGCTTCGCGATCATCATCGTCACCATCCTCGACATCGGCAAGACCACGCTCTCGCCTCACGGGGCGGGCTGGATAAGCGGCCGCCTCAGCCTTGGCATCTGGAAGCTGTTCAAGTGGCTCAGCGGCAACGACCCCCGCAGGTGGGGCCTAAGCTACGCCGGCTCGGTCATCATCGGCCTGTTGCTGCTCACCTACATTCTGCTGCTCTGGACGGGCCACACGTTCGTGTTTCTGTCGGACGACAACGCCGTGATCCACGGCAGCACCAAGCGGCACGCCGACCCCTGGGAGGTGGTCTACTTCGTGGGCTATAACCTCTCGACGATGGGCAACGGCGACTTCGTGGGAGGCACGATGTTCTGGAAGATTTTCGCCTCGTTCATCTCGTTCACGGGGCTGGTGCTGATCACCATCTCGATCACCTACCTGATCCCCATCGTCGAGTCGCAGGTGGGCAAGCAGCAGCTCAGCCTCCGCATTCACACGCTGGGGCGCTCGCCGATCGGCATCCTGAAGAACACCTGGAACGGCAAGGACTTCGCGGCGCTCGGGCCGCACATCGAGGGGATGATCGACACGATCCTGGAGCAGAGCCAGCAGCACATGGCCTACCCGGTGCTGCGCTACTTCCACGCGCCCGACCCGCAGATGTCCGACACGGTGGCGCTGACCACGCTCGACGAGGCCGTGAGCATCCTGCAGACCTACG
>JBARYS010000588.1:0-1806 GCA_049648155.1 Catalinimonas sp.
GCTGCCGCCATTGGAACCCAGCAACGCCAGGGCGGGCCGCCGGGCGAAGGTGGGTGGCGTCAGGACGCCCTCCTGCACCCGCAGCAACGCCCGCGCCAGAGCGGCGGCGTTGCCGTTGGCGTGCAGCGCCAGGTCGTCGCAACAGTGTTCGCGGGCGATGCGCACCTGCGCCGAGAGCAGCCAAACGACGGGGTGGTAGAACAAGAGTGTTTCGATCAACATCTGGAAGGCATTCACCAGGTAGTCGTGTCGCCGCACGTGGGCCAGCTCGTGGCGCAGCACCATCTCCACCTGCGCGGGCGGCAGGTGCGTCAGCAGTCCGACCGGCACGAAGATGACCGGCTTGAGCCAGCCCACCACCACCGGCACCTGTACGCGTACGCTCTCGCGCAACGCCACGGGTCGGGGAATGCCCAGTTGCCGCCGGAGGGCGTCCACCCGGTCGGTCCAGGCCGGTACGGCTCGTCCGCTCTTGTGCAGTCGCCGCAGCCAGAGCCGCCCGCCGGCCCAGCGAAGCGTACAGATCAACACGCCCAGCGCCCACCCCCAAGTGAGGTAAGGCAGCGCGCGGTCGACGTGCGGCTGCCAGTAGGCTACCGACCAGGGGTGCACGGCTACATAGGCCTCAGAAGAAACCGTGGCGATGAGGTAAGTAGAGGCTTCCGGCGTCAGGTGGACTAGGGGCGCGGCCGGCGCGGCGGCGGTTTGGGTGCTCCACTCGTAGCCGGCGGTGGCGAGCACGGTGAAGAAGAGCAGCAGCAGTCCACCCAGGTGCAGATCATACTGCCAGGCGGCGTGACGGCGGCGGTGGCGACGCAGTGCCCAGACTACGGTGCCGATGAGGGCTCCCTGCCAGAGCGAGTGCAGGAGCGTCCAACCGAGGATGTCGATAGTGTGGTTCATGCGTCGTCTCCTTCCATTTTGTTGAGTAGATCACGAACCTGGTCAAGCTCTTGGGGGGTGGCGCGGCGGTGGCCCAGCAGTTGAGTCACCATCTTCATGGCCGACCCCCGGAAGGCAGTGTCGAGAAAGCGGTCGAGCAGGGCACGTTGCGTCTCGTCTTCCTTCAGCACCGGCGAGTAGTGGTGCGTGCGGCCCTCGGCGGTGCGTCGTACGAATCCCTTTTCCAGCATGATTTGCAGGATCTTGAGCGTCGTGGTGTAGCCGGTCTCCTTGCGGCGATTCAGGCGGTCGTTGACCTCGCGTACTGTCTGCGGGTGTTGTTGCCAGAGCAGCTGTAGTATCTCCAGCTCCGCCTCGGTGGGGCGGTTAGGTTGGTTTTTCATGGGGAACGCTTGTATGGTGAGACGTCGACTTACGAAACAGTTCGTAGTGCAATCTTATACGAATTAATTCGTAGTCGCAAATCTACTACGAAAATATTCGTAGTAGCGGCCGCAAAAAAGCCGGAATCGCTACCGGCGGGAGGGATGCTTACCCGAAGAAGTGCACCTGCGGCGTCGTGGCCACCGGGTGGTCTAACTTCTCCTTCAAGACGGGCGGCTTCTCGTCTTCGGTGGCACTCGGCGTCGATTGGTGGTCGAAGAACGTCGAGGGAGAGAAGAGCATGTAGAGTAGGGGGTTGCGTCGGCGCGAGGTGTAGGGCGTTGCCGGAGAAGTTTTTTTAGCTGACACACGCCGGCAGCCTTGGTCAGCCTCCCCGGCGAGCGTGCGGGCGGCGTAACAGACTGCCATCCGATGCGGGGTTGACTCGGAACGCACGACCGTGGCGGCGTTGTAGGCAAAAGCGGCGAGAAGCACCAAGCTCAGAACGAATGCAGCCGACGCGCGCGGCAGGTGCCGGAG
>JBARYS010000589.1:0-3165 GCA_049648155.1 Catalinimonas sp.
CCCTCGGTGCGCTGCGGGCTGGGTTCGCGCTGCCAGGCGTCCACACGTGCAGCCCACTCGCGCTCGAAGCGCTGCTGCCGCCGCCGCAGCGGGTAGAGCTGGTACTGCCGCCGCAACGAGGTGCCGAAGAAGAGCGCCACGGCCACCGCTACGGCCAGCAGCAGCCCGCCGCCCACCAGCCAGTAGGGGTAGTTGAACCGCTTTTCGACCGGCGCGAAGGCGGTGTTCACCTCTAATTGTACCGAATCGGCGGCCGACAGCGGCGGCACCACGGGCACCAGCGTCACGGTCGAGGCCTGGGTGTAGAGCGCCAGCGAGTCGCCGCCGCGCAGCTCCCAGACGGGCAACCGCAGTGATTGGCGCGGGGCCAACTCAAAAGTACGCAGCGTGTAGACGGCGCTGTCGAGGCTGCCCGTCGTGTCGGAGCGCGTGGGGAAGTAAGTCCGCCGCACGTATTCGAACGGCGCGAAGTCGTAGGTAGAGTCCGGAAAAAGCACCGGCTGGTCGACGGCGTGGCGGTAGTTGAGCGTAAAGTCGATCAGCTCTCCCACCCGCACGCTGTCGGCCCGGAAGCCCCCCGTGGGCGGGGCGACGTCTTGCGCGCAGAGCAGTGCCGGCAGCAAGAGCAAGGGCAGCAGTTTCGGTAAGAGGCGCGGGGCGTTCAAGCCGTAAAAATAGTCTTCAAGTGGGTGGCGTGCTCCGCCCCGACCACGCCGCACCTCACCCCTGCCGCCGCCCACGGTTGCGCACCTTGAACAAGCGGATCAGCGCGGGCACGTAGTCCTCTTCGGTGCCGACGTAGAGGTAGTTGGCCTGGTAGCGCTTACAGATCTGTTCCAGCGCGGCGCGGTTGTCGGCAAAGCGTTCGTCGAGCTTCCGGGCGAACGTGCGCGACGAGGTGTTCACCCAGCGCGTGCGGCCGCGCTCCTTGTCGTAGATCGGCAGGATGCCCAGCCGTGGGAAGCGGTGCTCGCGAGGGTCGGCCACGTGGATCACCACCAGGTCGTGCCGGCGGGCCAGCATCCGCAGCCGGTCTTCGTAGTTCTCGTCGATAAAATCTGACACCAGAATCACGATGCTGCGCCGCCGCAGGAGGTTGATCACGTAGCCCATCGCCTTGCTCAGGTCCGTGCGGCGCGACTTCGGCTTGAGGCTGAAGAGGGTGTATATCACCTCGTAGGCGTGCTTGAGGCCCTTGCCGGGGCGAACGTACTTCTCCTTGTCGTCGCTGAAGCAGACCACCCCCACCTGACTGGCCTCTTTGACGGCGGCCAGCGTCAGCACGCCGCAGATCTCCTTGCTCACGTCCTGCTTGCGCCGCTCGCGCCGCCCCACCTCCTGCGAGGCACTCACGTCAACAATAAAAAAGACGGTCTGCTCCTTCTCTTCACGGAAGGTCTTCACGAAGGTGCCCTGGCCCTTGGCGGTCACGTTCCAGTCGATGGTGCGCACGTCGTCGCCGTACTGGTAGGTGCGTACGTCGTCGAACTCCAACCCGGTGCCCTTAAACACGGAATGGTAGTCGCCCTGCATCTGCAGGTTAAGCGCCTTGCGGATGACGATCTCGTACTTCCGCAGCTTTTGAATCAGATCGCGTATCTCTTCGTGCATGGTGAGGTGAAAGGGGGCATTCGTAAGGGTCTCGGCGGTTGATAGCCTTTTTCGGCAGGTCGTAAACGAGTCTAAATTTATGACAAGAGAGTTGCCGCGCACCGGCAATCAAAAGATCAGGGCGAACCCACTCTGTTCACTCCGGCTCCTCCACTAGCTCGCCGTTGCGGTACTGCTCACGTCTGACCAGCTCGCCCGCCTCGTCGAACACCTGCCACTCGCCCGAGCGCTTTCCGCCCCGGAAGCGGCCCCGCTCGGCCACCGCGCCGTTCGGGTGATAGCGCACGTGCTCGTCTACGGGGGCATCGGCGCGCCAGGTGCCCTCGCTCGCCAACTCACCGTTCGGGTGGTAGGTGCGCGTCACGCCCGACTGCACGTCGTTCTTCATGGCCTGCGCACGTTGAGGGGTGCCGTCCTCCCGGAACGTCTCCACGACGCCCGTGACGCGCCCCGCCACGTAGGGCACGCGCCGCTGCACCTGGCCGTTCGGGTGGTAGTAAACCCACGTGCCCGCGCGCTTTTCGTCTTCGAAGCGGCGCTCCTCGGCCAGCCGCCCGGTGGTGTCGTACGCCTCCACGCGCCGTTCGCCGTCGCGGTGGCGGACCTTCTCTTTGATCTGACCGTTGGGATGGTAGTAAACGGCCGTGCCGACGATCTGCCCGCCGTCGTAGCGAATTTCGTGGCGCGGCACGCCCCCCTCCCACCAGGCGCGGTTGACGCCTTCGAGGGCCCCGTCCTTGTAGTGTCCTTCCAGCAGCAGTTGCCCCGTCGCACTCCACCGGCGGTACACACCCTGCCGCGCGCCGTCGATCAGCGTCTGCTCCTGCTCCATCCGGCCGTTCGGGTAGTAGACCCGCGAGAAGCCCGCCACGTTGCCGTCCACGTAGTTGGCCTCAGTCTCTAGGCCACCCTCGGGGTAGTAAGTCTTGGTGACACCGTTAGGCTTCCCCCCGGCGTAGGTGATCTCTCGCTTCGGATGGCCCGAGGGGTAGTAGTCACGCACCAGGCCATCGGGTGCGCCCCCGACGAAGCGCCCCACCCGGCGCGGGGTGCCGTCGTCGTAGTAAGTATAGACCGTATCGGACAGCTCGTCGCCCGCGTAGCGCGCGTGCTGCACCAGGGTGCCGGCGGCGTTGTAAACCCGCGCCGCGCCCTCGCGCTTGCCCCGGCGGAAGAACATCTCGACGCGGGGCGTGCCGTCAGGGTAGTACTCCTTAAAGGTGCTGTCGCGTTGGCCGTCGCGGAAAAAGCCGCTCAGCGAAAGCTCGCCGTTGCGATAATAGCGGCGGAAGTAGCCCTCGGGTACGGTGTCGCCGGGCGTGCGCACGGTGTACTCTTCCTTCAGCACGTCGGTCGAATCGTAGTAGGTCCGCACCACGTGCTGCGCCGCGAGTGGGCCGGGCAGCAGGGCCAGCGCGTAGAGGATTGACTTCATAAGCGGTACAACGAGTAAGCGGGGGCGAGCGTGCCCGCAGGCGGCTACCACGGCGGGGGCACGTCCAGCTTCTCGGCCAGGCCCGTAAGGTCGGCCACGACGGCGGGCAACAGCGGAAT
>JBARYS010000590.1:0-1794 GCA_049648155.1 Catalinimonas sp.
GGCGTGGCGAGCGGCGGGGCCTCGTCGTAGCCCACCATGCGGGGGCGGCGGGCCTCGCGGCGGCGGTAGGTCAGCGCCACGTTAAGCGCCACGCGGTAGAGCCAAGTCGAGAACTTGGCGCGGCCGTCGAAGCGCCCCACCGAGCGCCACGCCTGCAGCACCATCTCCTGGTAGAGGTCGCGCCGCTCCTCCCGGTCGTTGCCGTAGAGCGAGCAGAGCTTCCGCAGCAGTGGGCCGTGGGCATCGAGGTGTTTGAGAAAGGCTTGTTCGGTCACCAGCAGAAGTCTTTTGTGGGGTTAGTACCCATACTGCCCGACGTCTTACGACGGTTGGTACTTTTTTCTCGACCGCTTTTCGGGAGGGGGGCAGGGGCAGCGCGCAAATGGGGTGAGTGGCCCGTGCCGACCCCGTGCCGTGCAGTCGCTGCAGGCCGGGTAGTCTGCCGCCGGTGGCCACTCCGGCGGGTAGCTGCACGCCGATCCCCTATCTTTGTAGGCTCACTGAGTAACCCGCCTAAGCCTACGCCACGAATCACCATGAGCGAGCAGAAAATCACCATCACCGACGGAGCACTGAACGTTCCCAACCACCCGACCATCCCGTTCATCGAGGGCGACGGCACCGGCCCCGACATCTGGCACGCGGCGCAGCGCGTACTCGACGCGGCCGTCGCAAAGGCTTACGGCGGCGAGAAAAAGATCGTCTGGAAAGAGGTGTTGGCCGGACAGAAGGCCTTCGACCATACCGGCAACTGGCTGCCCGACGAGACGCTGGCGGCCTTCCGTGAGTATCTGGTGGGCATCAAGGGCCCGCTGACCACGCCCGTCGGCGGCGGTATCCGTTCGCTCAACGTGGCCCTGCGGCAGATTCTCGACCTCTACGCCTGCGTGCGGCCCGTGCGCTGGTTCCAAGGCGTGCCCTCGCCGGTGAAGCAGCCCGAGCTGACCGACATGGTGATCTTCCGCGAGAACACCGAGGACATCTACGCGGGCATCGAATACATGAGCGGCACCGAAGAGGCCGCCAAGGTGCGCACCTTCCTAGAAAAGGAGATGGGCGTGGAAAAAATCCGCTTCCCCGAGACCTCCTCATTCGGCATCAAGCCCGTCTCGAAAGAGGGCACCGAGCGGTTGGTGCGGGCGGCCATCAAGTACGCCCTCGAACGAAAGCGGCCGTCGGTCACGCTCGTCCACAAGGGCAACATCATGAAGTTCACGGAGGGCGCGTTCAAGACCTGGGGCTACGAGCTGGCCGAGCGCGAGTTCGGCGACCAGACTTTCACCTGGGCGCAGTACGACCGCATCAAGGACGAGCTGGGGGCCGACGCCGCCGACCAGGCGCAACAGGCGGCCACCGACGCCGGTAAGCTGCTCGTGAAGGACTCGATTGCTGACGCCTTCCTGCAACAGATTCTGCTGCGGCCCGCCGAGTACTCGGTCATCGCCACGCTCAACCTTAACGGCGACTACGTCTCGGATGCCCTGGCGGCCATCGTCGGCGGCATCGGCATCGCGCCCGGTGCGAACATCAACTACCAGAGCGGTACGGCCATCTTCGAGGCCACGCACGGCACCGCGCCCAAGTACGCCGGACAGGACAAGGTGAATCCCGGCTCGGTGATCCTCTCGGGTGCGCTGATGCTCGAATACTTCGGCTGGGAGGAGGCCACCGCCCTGATCTACAAGGGGCTGGAGGGAGCCATCTCGGCTAAGAAGGTCACCTACGACTTTGAGCGCCTCATGGACGGGGCTACGCTGCTGAAGACCTCCGAGTTCGGCGAGGAGATCGTGAAGC
>JBARYS010000591.1:0-10086 GCA_049648155.1 Catalinimonas sp.
GCCGTGAGGGTGGCGGCCACCTGGCCCGCCGCGCACACCCGCAGGTGAATGTTGCTGCGCTGCAACACGCCGCCGGGCAGGTCGGAGTGGTTCGAACCGCCGCGGGCGCTCTTGAGCCGTTTGATGGTCGTCGCTTTGTTGCCGAAGGCTTCGAGAAAGGCGTACGGAAACGTCTCGGGGTCGAAGGGCGCTTCGGCGAGTTGGGAGACGGCTTCTTCGATCTCTACTGGGTTCATGCTCCGGGGCGGCGGTTGGTGGCGAAGTGGGTGCCGGCCACCGCGTCGGTGGCGAGCGTAACCACCAAAGTAGCAACAAACCGGGGAGGCGTCCCCCCCCACAAAGCACGATGATCGCCACCGTCGCGGCCGTCTGCCCGACCGACACCAAGAGCATCCACCGGATCAGATCCCGCCGAAACCGGCCGACGTCGGCTCTCAGCGCCACCGCTACGCGCCACGACGGCACCTGGCCGGCCGTTTGCTTCGGCACCTCCGGATGCACTGACTCAATAAAAAAGTCCCTCCGCCGTATGCAGAGGGACTCTCTTTTTACCATCAAAACACACTAACAAGTCAGGTCAATACTTGCCACCGACGACGCGCCTCGCCAGCGCCGGGTCGTCGAAGGCGGGCAGGCGGGCGGGCACGCCGGTGAGGCCCGTGGTGTCGGTGAGCGCCCGCATGAAGGCGATGATGTCCTGCTGCTCGCCGTCGGTGAGGCCCAGCGGGTCGGGGGCGAGCGTCTGGTGCGGCACGTCGAGGCCCATGCCGGCCCCGCCGCCCCGGTTGTAGAAGTCCATCACCTCTTCGAGCGTGGCGTAGACGCCGTTGTGCATGTAGGGGGCCGTCAGCTCGACGTTGCGGACGGTCACGGTCTTGAAAGAGTGCACGTAGAAGGGGGCGATCTCCTTCGGGCGGCCGCCGAAGCGACCTATGTCCGGGTCGAGCTGGTCGTTGGCCGCAGTGGCCGGCACGCCGAGCACTTCCGACTCCGACTCCTTGTAGAAGGGCGGCACGGTGCCGTTGAACGTCGGGGCGAAGTGGCACGTGCCGCACGCCGCCTTGCCCATGAAGAGGTTGAAGCCACGCCGCACGGCGGGGTCGATCTGGTCGGTTTCACCGCGCGCGTACCGGTCGAAGGGCGAGTTAAAGCTCGACAGCGAGCGCACGTAGGCACCCAGCGCGGCGCCCAGCGTGTAGCTGCTGATGTACTCTTCGCCCAGCCTTGGGAAAGCCTCGCGGAACAGGGCACGGTACTCGGCACTGCGGGCGATTTTCTCCGAAATCTCGAAGTATGTCGTGTGGAACTCCCGCTCGTCGGTGATCACGTGTTCAATCTGCTGCTCCAGCTCCTCCGAGCGCAGGTCGTGGAAGTACCGGTCGGCGTAGGCGGCGTTCAGCACCGTCGGCGCGTTGCGGTCCACGGTGCCCTTAAAGTCCGTCGCGACGCTCTTCGGCAGGCCGTCGGTGAAGCCCTTGTCGGGTTGGTGGCACGAGGCGCACGAGCGCTCGTTGTTGCTCGACAGCACCGGGTCGAAGAACAAGAGTTTGCCCAGGTGCACCATCTCGGGCGTGGTGTCGGTCACCGACGCGTAGTAGTTGCCGTTCAGGAACTCGTCCGAAAAGATCTCGCCCCCCAGAAAGTTGACCGGCGACTTCCACTGCGACTGGTACGCCTCGTAGGCGGTCTCCACCTCCAGCGCCAACTGCGCCCGCAGGGTGATCTTGTAGAGCGGGTTCAGGTACGTTTTCAAGAAGTGCAGCCGGTCGAACGTGTCGAAGTCCTGGTGCCGTGACAGGTAGCCGGTAGCGCCGTCGAACAGCCCCACGATGGAATCGCCCAACGCCGGCTCCAGGTAGGGCACGTAGTAGGCGTAGGCAGTTTGCATGGAGCGCATCGCGGCCAGCGCCTCGGGCAGGGCGTGCAGCGAACCGGGCGTATCGAAGCCGGTGATGCCCAGGCTCAGGATGCGCACGATCTCGAAGCGGACACCCTCGAAGAAGTGCCGGTCGAACACCTTGCTGACGCGCTCGAAGTCCCGGGTCTCGGCGAAGTGGCTGCGTAGTGCCGCCGACAGCGCCAGCAACTCTTCGCGGTGCGTGTGGGGTTCGTCGTCGAACAGAAGCTCGTCGATCACCTGCATCCCCTCCGGCTCCAGGATCTTCAGGCTCGGCGCGTAGGGGTCGATCTTGGGCAGCGGCGCGCCGTTCAGGTACTTCTGCACGGCCTCGGCGGCGCGGTAGTCCATCAGGTACTCGACGGCCTTGTACCGTAGGCGCGCCGCGCGGTGCGCCGCGCGAGCCCTTTCTACGGACGCGGGCGTGTCGTCAAGCGCCGTCAAGCGCTCCTCCAGCGTCGCCAGCGCATCACCGAAGCGGTTCAGGTCCTGATGGTAGAGGCGCTGCACGGCCAAGTTCGGCATGAGTGCGTCGGACGGCGGCGGCGTGCGGAACGCACTCGTGTAGAGGGCCGTCACGAACAGCAGCAGCGTACCCAAAAGCGCCAATCGTCTATTCATGATGGAGCGGGTCTTAAAAAGGTCCGACGCCACTTTCGTGCGCGCCGGACCTTGCTCTTTGGGCTAAAAGACTTTTTACTGGATGACGAGCTTGCGCGTCTGGCCGTCCACGTTGCGGACGTAGTACACGCCGGCCTTCATGTTGCTCACGTCTACGTGCTTCCGGTTGCGGATCACGCGGATGCGGCGGCCGGTCTGATCGTAGATGGCCACGTCGGTGAACTCGCTGAAGTTCAGCTCGCGCGCCGTGGGGTTCGGGTAGATATAGAAGCCACCCGCCTCGCTACCCTGCTCGCTGAACAGGCTCGTGATCACAGCCGGGTTGTCGAAGCCGCGGATGATGTATGTCAGCGAGTTGTTGTAGGGGAATTCGTTGTTCGTCGAGGGGTGCTGCGAGTTCACCAGCAGGCCCGAGCCGTCGGGCAGTGGGCAGGCACCGGTCACCTCCGCGCCGGCGGGCACCACCGAGATGCGCTGCAGGTCGTCGATTTTCGCCTTGCTCTCGGCGTCGATCAGGTCCATGTCGAGCGCCCAGAGTTCGCAGGTGCGGTTCACGTCTTGCAGGTCGCTCGGCATCCGGCCGTTCGAAGAGCCGTTGAGGTCTTCGCAGATGATCATCACCCGCTTGCCGTTCACGTATAAGATGTTGAGGCCGTCGGGGTTCGACAGGTGCTTGTCGGGGTAGTTGGTGGTCAGAAGGGCAAGCGAATCTTGGGTACCTCCCGCCGAGGTGGCGTAGTAAGGTCCGCCCGCGATGAGCACTTCTACCTCGCCGGTGGCGGGGTCGTACTGCGCCACGTGTCCGTAGTAGTTGCGGTACCTGCCGGCCAGCACCGAGTCGATGGCGTTTTCGTCCGTACCGGTGAACTCCGTGCCGTTCATGTCGAAATAGCGCTGCCGGTAGAGCTCAATCCAAGTGGGGGGCATTGTACCACCGATCGAGTTACCAAGCGACAGAGCACCGCTGGGGTTGTCGTTGCCGGTCTCAGTCCAATACACTTTGCCGGTGGTCGTGTCGATGACCACCCACTCGATGCGGTTGAACATGGCCGCGCCCATGCGGGTGCCGATACCACCCTTGAGCGGGTTGATGGAGTAGCTGCTGGCCGACAGATACAGCATGGTGTCGAGGTCCTGCGGCACTTCGATCCAGTTGTCTTCCGGTCCCGGCTGGTCGTCGGCGGGCGAGGTGTAAACGTAGAGCTTACCCTGCGTGAAGTCGCCCGGCTCGTCGGCCACGAACTTGCTGAACAGGCCCGGCGTGGCGTCCTCGCCGAGGTACACGGTGCGGTTGTCGGTTGCGATGGCTCCACCCTCAAAGCCCTGACGGCCCCAGTTGTACTGCTTGCGGATGGCCTCGGCCCGGCGGGGGTCAATCTCCACCATGTAGTTGAAGGTCTCGTACTTCTTAAGCATCGTGCCGTTCGCGTCGGTCAGCGCAGGGATGTCGGTGCGGAACTCGACGTCGTTCGTGTCACGCACACCGCTGCCGCCGGCGTAGATGCTTGAGCTTCTGCCGTTGCTCCGACGGAACCACTCCTCGGCGGTCCAGATGCGGCCGTCGGGCGAGGTGATGCCGCCGCAGTTCATGCCCGTCTCACCGACGGTGTACTGGAAGTCGACGTTGAAGTACTTGCCCTGGCGGCCGTCGGTCAGCGTCTGGTCCAGGATAGTGATCGTGTCGGCCGCTTCGTCCAGGCCGATGTAGAAGACGGTCATGCCGCCGCCGTCGCCGATTTTGTCGTTGGCTTCGATAAGCTCGTGGTTGACCGTCACCCAGCCCAGGCCGGGCGCTTCGGGCGAATCGTCGGCCGTGAAGCCGATGAAGTCGTGCCACTGCTTCGAAGCCGCCGCGCCGTTGTCGACGAACTCATCTTCCTGGAACACGCGCGTCTGCACGGAGTCCACGGAGCCGATGAACAAGATTTGCGACTTGAGCGGAGAGGGGGGCATCACCACGGCGTCGGGTACCCACTGGGCGGAGTCGGACAGAATGATCTGGCTGGTGAAGGTCAACTGGGCGAAGGCGGTGCTGCACACCCCCAGCGCCAGCAGGGAGAGAAGAATTCGTTTCATCGTTTTGTGATAATTAGGGTGCTGTGATTTGAGCACCACAAAACTGCCCGAAAGCCGTCGCCCCGGTGTTACCTTCACTTTAAAGGCACATTATGTTTGCGTTACCCGAACGCGCGTCGCAAACGGCTCTTAATCACGATCTTGCGCGCTACCGGCTTCTTACTGCCACCTGTTTGCAACGATTTCTTAACAGATAATTAACACCAAAGGGGTTGCATGAGTGATCTAAAACTTCTTTGGCCGCCTGCCAACCGCAGAAAGACCGGAATCGAGCCTATTTCCTCGCTCACGCCCACTTTTCCCGTCAATCAAGGCCTATCGAGTGACGAGTTGCCGGTGCGTCTTTTGTTAAGCAAGACGAAGCCGGGGGCGGCAAGTAAATTGGAATTGTTCAAAATAAGATTAGCCGCCGGGGGCGACTCCGGGGCTGGTTTCGTAACATGCGCCTTTTAATTGCCCGCACGTCCATGGAAACCGATTCGCTCAGCGCCACCGTCAACGTCAACGATTCCATCTCCAAGGTCTGGGATAAGATCACCGGCTGGGTCGAGCAGGCCATTCTGCTGCTGCCCAACCTGCTGGTGGCCGTACTGATCTTCCTCGCCTTTTACTTCATCGGGAAGGGCCTGCGCAAGGTGGTAGACCGCCCCCTGCAGCGCCTCATCTCCAGCCGCGCGCTGGGCGACCTGCTGACCAACATCATCTTCGTCGCCATCGTGGCGCTGGGGCTGTTCATCGCCCTCAGCGTGCTGCAGCTCGACAAGTTCGTCACCTCGCTGCTGGCCGGGGCGGGCATCGTCGGTCTGGCCCTCGGCTTCGCTTTCCAGGACATCGCGGCCAACTTCATGGCGGGCATCCTGATGGCGGTGCGCAAGCCCATCCGCGTTAACGACATCATCGAGTCGAACAACTACTTCGGCACCGTCACCCACATCAGTCTCCGCGACACGATCCTCCGCACGTTCCAGGGGCAACTGGTCTACCTGCCCAACAAGGATGTGTACGGCTCGGCCATCGTCAACTACAGCCACGAGCACACGCGCCGCGTGGACCTCGACGTGGGCGTGTCGTACGGCGACGACCTGCGGAAGGTCCGCGAGATCACCGTGGGGGCCATCGAGGCGCTCGACGTGGTCGACAAGGGCAAGGGCGTGACGCTCTTCTTCAAGGAGTTCGGCGACAGCTCGATCAACTTCACCGTCCGCTACTGGGTGGACTTCTCCAAGCAGACCGACTACCTCGGGGCCCTCAGCGAAGGGGTGATCGCCGTCAAGGAGGCCTACGACGAACACGACATCATGATCCCGTTCCCGATCCGCACGCTCGACTTCGGCATCAAGGGCGGCGAGAAGATCTGGGACCAGCCCCTGGTGATGAAGAACGGCCGCGACGGCGGCGAGGGGTAGGCCTTTGTGGCTGGAGACGGCAGCCGGTTTTACGATCCGCCAAAATGGCGTTACCTTTGCCCCCCTCTACGGAGAAAGCCCTTTTAGCTCAGTTGGTAGAGCGGTTCACTCGTAATGAACTGGTCGCCGTTTCGAGTCCGGTGAAGGGCTCGAACGCCAAGCGGTCCGCACGACATCGTGCGGACCGCTTGGCGTTTGTAGAATAACCTGCTCTTCAGCCCCCCACGCGCCGCCGTAGCCGCCGGCGGTCGATCTCGCGGCGCACCAGCGTCAGCTCGCGGCTGCTCTGCCCGGCCACGGCGGTGTTCTCCTCGGCGCGGCGGATCAGGTAGGGCACCACCGCCCGCACGGGGCCGTAAGGCACGTACTTGGCCACGTTGTAGCCCGCCCGCGCCAGGTTGAACGAGATGTGGTCGCTCATGCCGTAGAGCTGTGCGAACCAGACGCGGGGGTCGTTCGGCGGCAGGTGGCGGGCGGCCAGCGCGTCGGCCAGCCGGTAGCAGCTCGCCTCGTTGTGGGTGCCTGCGCAGAAGGCGATCACCTCCAGGCGGTCGAGGCAGAAGGCGACGGCCGCGTCGAAGTCGCGGTCGGTGGTGGTCTTGGTAGGCTGCGTGGGGTCGGCGTAGCCCCGCTCCTCGGCGCGGTCGCGCTCTCTTTCGAGGTAAGCGCCGCGCACCAGCTTCGCACCCAGGTGGTAGCCCTCGGCCACCGCCCGCGCGTGGGCACTTTCCAAGGCGGGCAGCGCCGCCCGCGTGTAGAGTTGATACGTGTTGAAGATCAGCGGCTGCTCCACGTTGTATCGCGCCATCATCTCGTCGGCCAGCGCGTCGATGCTCCCCTGAATCCAGGTCTCCTCGCCGTCGATGAACACGCGCACGCCGCGCTCCCAGGCCGCTCGGCAGATGCGGTCCACGCGCGCTTCGACCCGTTGCCACTCCCGCCGCTCGCCCTCGGTCAGGGGTTGGGCCGTCTGCTTCTTGGCGAGCAGGGCGAACCGGGCCACGCCGGTCATCTTGAACACGGCGAAGGGCAGGTGCGCCTCGCCGGCGGCCCGTTCGATCACGGCGCGCACCTCGTCGGCCGTCCGTTCGAAGCCCGGCTCGTCCTTCGCGCCCTCCACCGAGTAGTCGAGGATGGTGCCGATACCGTAGCGGGCCAGCGTCTGCATCACCGCCTCGCAGTCTTCGATGCTTTCGCCGCCCACAAATTGCCGGAAGATCGTCTCGCGCAGCAGGCCCGTTACGGGCAGGCGCGCGCGCATCGCCAGCCGCACGGCGGCCGTGCCCACGTCGGTCAGGCGTGGGTAGTTCAGGGCGGCGAACAGCAGGTGCATCCGCTGCAGGTCGCGATTGGTTTTACTGGTAAAGGCCACCTCGGTGTCGTCGAACGACAGCGGGGGCCGGGCGGGCGGCGTGGTGGTCGCCCCGCACGCGCTGATGATGTCGGCCATACCAAGCAATACTCAAGAATCGGCCCGAAAGTTAGGGGGCGGCGCGTCATTTCTTAGCTTGCGTCCGCATTCGGCAAATCCTCTTCGGTGTGCTGTGTTCTTCCCATGAACGCTCTTCTTGTGGTTAAGCCCGGCACCCTGCGCCTGGTCTTGGCGCTGCTGGTGGTGGTTCACCACCTGACCCGTTACTTCTTCCTCGGGCCGTTCGCCGTCTACGTCTTCTTCATCCTGAGCGGCTACTGGGTCAGCAAGATGTGGGCGGAGCGCTACCGCCACGCGCGCGGGCCGCTGCTGACGTTCTGGTTGAGCCGGTGTTGGCGGATCTACCCCCTCTACTGGCTCAGCTTTGCCGGGGCCGCGCTGCTGTATCGCTCGTACGACGCCGCCGGGCTGCTGGAGGCCGTGCGCGGGTGGGACTTCTGGCTGCCGGGCGTCTTTTTGGTCGGGCTGCCGCTGAGCAGCTACAACGTGGTCTCGCCCGCTTGGTCGCTCGACATCGAGATTCAGTTTTACTTGCTGCTGCCGCTCTGTTGGTACGCGGCGCGGCGCGTGGGGGCGTGGTGGCTAGTGGGCGTCACGGCGGCGCTCTCGGCGGTACTGTTCGCCGTCGAGCCGTTCGGGCTGCGCCACACGGTGGTGTTTTACCTGCCGTACTTTTTTCTGGGCGTGGGGCTGTACGCGGGCGGCGGCACGTGGCTGCGGCGCGTCGATCCACGCGCCGGGTTGGCCCTGGGCGTCGCCGTCGTCGCCTTGCACTACGTGGTGCCGAACCTGTACGCGCTCAGCGTGGCCGACCGGGGTTCCGATTACACCCAGGCGCTCAACCTGCTGCTGCCCCTGACCATGCTACCCTACCTGGCGCACAACGTCCGGCGGCGCAGCGACGCGCGCGACCAGACCTGGGGGGCGCTCTCGTACGTGGTCTACCTCGTGCACTGGCTGACGCTACAGCCGTACGCCGCCCTCACCGCCGAGTTGCCCTTCGGGACGCGCCTGCCCTACACGTTGGCTTATCTGGTCGTCACCTTGGCGCTCTCTTATGGACTGCTGCTGGTGTTCGAGCGGCCCGTCGACGCGGCGCGCAAGCGGTGGGTGCGCCGCCGTTTCGAAGCAGACACCCCCCCGCCGGGCGAGTAGTGCGTCACAGCCACCCTTTGCGGCGGAAGTAGAGCAGCAGCGCGCCGCCCGTGAGCAGCATCACGCCCCAGAGGGCCGGGTAGGCCCAGCGCTGGTCCAGTTCCGGCATGTGGTGGAAGTTCATGCCGTAAACACCCGCCAAAAAGGTCAGCGGGATGAAGATCGTCGAGATGACCGTGAGCACCTTCATGATCTCGTTCATCCGGTTCGAGTTGAGCGAGAGGTAGACGTCCAGCAGGCCCGAGAGGATGTCGCGGTAGCTCTCCACGGTTTCAATCACCTGGATGGTATGGTCGTAGACGTCGCGCAGGTAGGGTTGCAGCGTGTCGCGGATCAGCGGGGTGCCGGTGCGCTCCTCGCCGTCGGCGGGGCCTTCGCCAGCGAACGTCCCCGCCCGCTGCAGCTTGCTCAAGATCTCGCGCACGGGCCACACCGAACGGCGCAGGACGATCATCTCGCGCTTCAGGCGGTACAGCACCTGAATGGCGTTGTCGTCTTTCCCCCCCATGATGTCG
Source organism: Catalinimonas sp. (assembly GCA_049648155.1). Taxonomy (GTDB): domain Bacteria; phylum Bacteroidota; class Bacteroidia; order Cytophagales; family Flexibacteraceae; genus JBARYS01. Next base: position 9,103 of record JBARYS010000591.1, read on the forward strand.
AGTTCAAGTTGCTCGATGCGGTCGCCGACCTCCGCCAGAGTCACGAAGTAGTGGTCCACCACCATGTCGACGAGGGCGTAGAAGAGGTAGTCTGCCCCCGAGGTGCGGATCTGCCCCCGCCCCGCCGCCAGCCGCCGCCGCACCGGCTCGAACAGGTCTTCTTCGCGCTCCTCATGAAACGAGACCACCCAGTCGTGGCCCAGCACCAGGCTGACGTTCTCGCTCAGCAGGTGGTCGTCGCGGAAGTGCAGCAGCTTCATGGTCACGAACACGTTGCCGTCGTAGAAGTCCACCTTCGGCTTCTGCTCAGTGTCGACCACGTCCTCCTGCAAAAGCGGGTGCAGGTCGAACACGTTGCCCACCGATGCCACCACCTCGGGCTTGTGCACACCGTCCACGTTCAGCCAGGTCACGGGCGCGCGGTCGGGTACGGCGGCTTCCCGCAGGCGCTTGCGAAACCGCACGAAATCCCGGCGGGTGGTCCAGGGCGCGGTGTGCAGGCTGTCGGGGCCGTACTCGGTGAGCGTGATGCGGGCGTCGCGCAGCTTCTTGCGCCCCACGTAGGTGAGCGTGCCGGGGGCTTCACCCGTTTTTCGGCCCGTAGTCGGCTTCAGTGCCGGGGTCTTCATCTCCTCCATGCGGTAAGAATACACAAAGCCGGTGGGGCATCCGCGTCGAAAGGGGTTACGCCAAACGCCGGGAGGACTACTGCTTCCGGAATGATCGGGGTGGGTCGGCTGCCTCTGTCGGGGTCGATATCGCCATCGGCATCAAACGGCCGATACGACGTTGAGAAACTGAAGCGGTCGGCAGCTCCGCATCGAACAAACGGTAAACATCAGGGGTCGCGGGGTGATAGGCCGTCGGGGCGTGCCGTGCGAACAAAGCAATTCCTCGCGGCAACGAGCGTACCCATCATCTCCCCACCGCACGCAGGCCGGCACGCTCATGGCGGCCGTCAGAAGGGCCACGCCCGTGCTGAAG
>JBARYS010000592.1:0-3533 GCA_049648155.1 Catalinimonas sp.
TGGCGACGCGCAGCTCTACACGTGGATCTACCGCGTGGCGACCAACGAGTGCCTGAGCTTTCTGAAGAAGAAGCGGCGGCGCTACTTTCTGCCCATTGCCGACGTAGAGGGCGAATTAAGCAGCAAGCTGGACGAGGCCGCGCATCTGGACGGCGACGAGATCAAGCTGCGGCTGCAACGGGCGTTGCTGAAGCTCCCCGAGAAGCAGCGGCTGGTGTTCAACATGAAATACTTCGACGACCTGAAGTACCAGGAGATTTCGGACATCCTCGGCACGTCGGTCGGGGCGCTGAAGGCGTCGTACCACCTGGCCGTGAAGAAATTAGAAAAGCACTTGACTGCCTCTTGAGATATTAACACGCTTCCCAATTGCTTAAACTTTACCGTGCACCGCGCGTCTAACCGCCGATGAATTTAGAAGATCAACCCCGCGACCACCCCTTCCGCACGCCGGAGGGGTACTTCGACGAACTACCCGCCCGCGTGCAGCGACAACTGCCCGAAGCGTCACGCCGCCCGTCGGCGGTGGCCCGGCTGCTGCAATCGCCCGTGCGCTTCGGGCTGCCGGTCGCCGTGGTGGCGGTGGCGCTCTTCTTCCTTGTCCGGACCCTGTGGCAGACACCCCCGACCGTACCCGACGCCACACAGATGCTGGCCGGAATTCCGGAGGTCGACCTGTTGGCGTACCTCGAAGAGGCTGCGCTCGACGACGACGACCTACTGGACCTGGCACTGGCGACTGACCCGAACGCGCTGCCCGACACGGAACCCACCTGGACCGACGACGCCGCGCTACAGGAAGAGCTGGAAGCTTTGCCGTGGGAAGATTACCTCGAAACGCTTTGAACCACTTTACCATGAAACACCTGCTCTGCCTCCTACTGATTTTGCTGTCGCCGGCCGTTCCCCTGTCGGCGCAGTCCCCCGACGGCCCGCCGGCCGGTCGCCCCGGGCGCGAGCGCATCGAGCAGGCTAAGATCGCCATGATCACCTCTCGGCTCGATCTGACCGTGGAGCAGGCGCAGGCGTTTTGGCCCGTTTACAACGAGTTCTCGGACCGCCGCCGCGAGCACCGCAAACAAATGCACCGCCTGCGCCGCACCACGGCCCGCGAGGGCGTTACCGACGCTCAGGTCGAACAGCAGCTCCGGAAGTTCATGGCGCTGCGCCGCGAGGAGGTCGACATTGAGGAGCGTTACATGGAAAAGATGCTGACCGTGATCAGCCCCGGCCAGGTCGCCGAACTCTACGAGGTGGAGCACGACTTCGTGCGGCAGGTCATGCACCGCCTCGACCGCGACCGGCCCGGACAGCGGCGCGGCGGGCGGTGAGGCGCACTCACTCTATCTCGGCCTTCATGCGGGCGGGCGGGCGCAGCTCTTCCAGATCGCCCAGTTCAATCTCCAAGGCACGGCACGAGATCATGATCTCCCACCCCGACAGGCTCAGCGACCCGAGCATCGACAGGAGGCTGGCCACGAAGATCCACTGCGCCGAGGCGACGTAGGTCTCGAAGAGCAAAAACATGCAGAGCACGCAGAAGAACAGGCTCAAAATGCCCAGTAGCTGCATGTTGCGGATCAAGTGCACGCGGGTACGCAGCACGTTGATCTGGTCGAACACCCGCGTGGAGGGGTTGTCGCGGTAGCTCTTTTGCAAGCTGCGGATCACCGTGGCGATGGTCAGGAAGCGGTTTGTGTAAGCCAGCAGCAGCAGAGAGAGCGTTGAGAAGAGCAGCGCGGGCGTGGTCAGGTTCAGTTCCATGCCGCAAAGTTCCGGGCTACCGACAACACCGCCGCGTTACTCAGCCACCAGTTGCATGAGCAGGCCGCACACGAACGCGCCGTACGTGCCGAGCGCGTAGCCCAGCACCGCCAGCATCACGCCCACCGGGGCCAGCGCCGGGTGAAACGCCGAGGCCACCACCGGGGCCGAGGCCGCCCCGCCGACGTTCGCCTGGCTGCCCACAGCCGTGAAGAAGAACGGCGCGCGAATCAGCCGCGCCACGCTCAGCAGCAGTAGTACGTGCACCGACATCCAGATCAGGCCGACGGCGAACAGCCCCAGGTTTTGCAGCACCGCCGTGATGTCCATGCGCATACCGATGGTCGCCACCAGCACGTAGAGCAGGAGGCTGCCCACGCGCGAGGCCCCCGCTCCTTCCAGCTTGCGCACGCCCGTGAACGAGAGCACCAGCCCGCCCGTGGTGGCGATCACCACCAGCCAGAAGAACGACGACCCCAAACTGTAGCGCTCCAAGACGGGGGCGTTGACGACGATCCAAGGCGCAATCCCGTCGGCCAGCCAGTGTGCCAGGCCGGTCACGCCGAAGCCCACGCCCGCAATCAGCATCAGGTCAGTCAGCGTGGGGGCGCGCATGATGCTCGCCTGGTAGTCTTCCACACGGCGTTGCAGGTCTCGAATCGCCGAGCTGTCGGCCTTGAACCAGCGGTCCACACGGTCCGAGATGCCCGCCCCGTAGAGCAGGAACGCCAGCCAGAGGTTCGCCACCAGGATGTCGATCAGCAGCAGCGCCGGAAAAAGCGGGTTCTGCGTGTTGAAGCCGAAGGTCTCCAGCATGGCCGCCTGGTTCGCGCCGCCGCCGATCCAACTGCCCGCGATGGTGGTCAGGCCCCGCCAGACGGCGTCCGGCCCCACGCCGCCGACCAGTTCCGGCGCAACCGCCGAGGCGATCAGCACCGCGATAGGTCCGCCGACGACGATGCCCACCGTGCCGGTCAGAAACATGATGAGCATCTTAGGTCCGAGCCTGACGATGCCTCCCAGGTCGATGCTGAGCGTGAGCAGCACCAAGCTAGCGGGCAGCAGATAGCGCGAGGCTACGAAGTAAAGCCGGGACGCCTCGCCGTCGATCACGCCCGCCGAGTTGAGCAGCGACGGCAGAAAGTAGCAGAGCAGCAGGGCGGGCACATAGCGGTAGAAGCGCCGGAAGGCGGGCAGCGACTGCGTCCAGAAGATCAGCGCCAGCAGCCCGACCAGCAGGCCGAGCACCACGGCGTCGTTCTCAATCAACGGCGTAGGGGTTTCCATCGCCCCGAAGGTACGCCCCCGGCGGGCCGTGCGGTACCTTGCGTGTATGATCGCCCAGAAACTGTTCTTCATCCTCGGCACCGCCCTCGGGGGGCTGGCCGTAGCCATCGGCGCGTTCGGTGCGCACGCCCTCCGTGCAATGCTGGAAGCGTCGGGTCGCACCGAAACGTTCGAGACGGCCGTGCGCTATCACTTTTATCACGTCTTCGCGCTGCTTCTCATCTCGGTGCTCATGTTCCGTTGGCAGGACCGGCTGCTGATCTACGCCGGGTACTCGTTCCTGGCCGGGCTGCTCATCTTCTCGGGCAGCCTTTACATCCTCTGCCTCACGGGCGTACGGTGGCTGGGGGCCGTCACGCCCATCGGCGGCGTAGGCCTGATCGTGGGGTGGTCGCTGCTGCTCATCACCGCCGCCCGGCAAGACTTTCAGCCGCTGCGCGCCCTCGTGTCGGACATTGCCCAGGAGACGCCCGCCGTTCAGC
>JBARYS010000593.1:0-2404 GCA_049648155.1 Catalinimonas sp.
TTATGTATAACTACAACTTATCACTCTTAAATTGACACTACCGGCCACGGTCAGTTCGGGTCGGATGGTGTAGCCGATGCCCCAAGCGACGTCCGGCAAGCCGTGAATAACGTACCCTCGGTCGCCCAGCGTGAATCGAAAGCGCCGTACGTAGGTGCCTAGCCCCAACCGAGCCGAAACAGGGTGGTGCTCACCGGTGGAGAGGTAGCCGGTCACCTCACCGCTAACGGCCCGGCCACCACTCCAACTGTTAGGGGGAAATGTGTGGTAGCGCGCGCCCACGCCCCACATGAGGTGTCGGCCCGGGGTGCGCAGGTAGTCGGCGGCGAACGAGAGACCCTGCATATCGCCCGTGCCGGCGAAGGCCGTACTGACCTCCACGCGCACGCCCGATCGTAAATCTAGGTCCGGAGGCGAAGGCGGCAATTCGGAAACGTACTCCTGGCCTCGCACGGCGAAAGCGAAGGTGAGCAGCATGAAAAGACAACAGAAGCGCATGGCGAACATGAAGTTTGGGGAGTAGAGCACACTGGTTCCATCGGTAAGATAGTCGGATTTTTTCTTTTCTTGAGTGAGCAAAGCTGATGTTTCGTCGATCCATAGGGGAAGGAGTGCCGATTGGTAAGACACCGTCGATACGCCTACCTTTAAGCGTCCACCTACCACCAAACCATGCTCACCCCTCACTCCTCCGTTCGTGCTCTGCTTTCCGCCGCGTGGCGACGCGTGCGGCGTCCGCTCTGGGCCGTTGTGGTTCTGCTGCCGGCCGGCAACACGCCACCCGACGACCGTTGGACTTACCTGGAGATCGACAACCAAAAGCCGATGTGGGGTGACTACGCCGGACCAAACTGGCTGCGCTACTTCGGCCTCGACGCGGGCGACCTGAACGGCGACGGCTTTCCCGACGTAGTCTCGGGGCGTAGCGTCTACTTCAGCCCAGCGGGCGACCTGAGCGGCGCGTGGCGGAAGGTGGACCTGGGCCTGAACGCCGACGGTATGCTGATCATGGACGTGGACGGCGACGCGTACGGCGACCTCATCGCGCAGGCGCTGCCGGACGTCTACTGGTTCGAGGCCACCGACCGGGCGGGCACCGCGTGGCGGGCACGGAAGATCGGGCAGATTCCGGCCACCTCGCACGTCAACAGCCAAGGCTTCACGCGGGCGCAGGTCGTGCCCGGCGGGCGGGAGGAGTTCCTCATCGCGGGCAACGGCGACATCTACCTGTTCGAAATTCCCGGCCGCCCCGAACGCGACGACTGGAAGATCACGCGTGTAGCCGTCAACACGTCGGACGAAGGTATCGGCACCGGCGACATCGACGGCGACGGCGACCTGGACCTTGCGGCGGGGCGGCGGCCCGACGGCGAGGGCGAGCCGCGCGTCGTGGTCTGGTTCGAGAACCCCGGCACCGGCGGCGGCGACTGGCCCGACCACCCGCTGGGCGAAACCAACCACCCCGCCGACCGCTTCGGCGTGGCCGACCTGAACGGCGACGGCCGCCCCGACGTGGTGGTGTGCGAGGAGCGCTACCCCGGCCAGGAGCCGGACGGTAACATCTTCTGGTACGAGCAGGGCGCGACCGACACCGCCGCCTGGACGCGCCACTGGGTGGTGACGCAGTATTCAAGCAACAACCTGAGCCTGTGCGACATCGACGGCGACGGCGACGTGGACCTGCTCACCAGCGAACACAAGGGGCCCGACCCGAAGCTGCAACTCTGGCGCAACGACGGCACCGGCGGCTTCACCGAGACCGTGCTCGATCGGGGCAAGGAGAGCCACCTCGGCACGCTGACCGTCGACATGGACGGCGACGGCGACCTCGACATCATCAGCGCGGGCTGGGACCACCACCAGTACGTACACCTCTGGCGGAACGATGGGTAGCCGGTGGCTTTGGCTCGCGATGGCCGCCCTAACCGGCTGCACCGCCGCCCCCGTGCGCATCGGCGACGGTATGGTCAGCGAGGGGCAGGAGAGCTTTAAAATCGAGACGCCCGGGGCGACCTACGTCTACCAGCGGGCGGCGGGCGGCTTCTCGTCAATCATCGACGGCGCGGGTACGGACTGGGTGCAGTTCCGTAAGACGGCAGCGGCGACCTACCCGGCCTCGGCGGCGAGTGATTACCGGGGGCTGCCCAACCTGGTCTACAAGTCGGACGACGGCGGCTGTGGTCATCCCGGCTTCCGGAAGATGCGCTCCGAACGGATGGGAGAGAATCAGATCCGTTCGGAGTCCAACAGCGGCGCGTGGGCCTGGACGTGGACCTTCCGCGAAGCCTTTGCCGAGTTACAGGTCGAGCGCGTCGACACCGCGCACCCTTACTGGTTTCTCTACGAAGGGCCGATGGCCGGGACGTTCTCGCCCGCCACGCACTACTGGGGCACGGACCGAGGC
>JBARYS010000594.1:0-7498 GCA_049648155.1 Catalinimonas sp.
CGGTAGTACTTCGTCAGCTCCACGCGGCTCAACGCATCGTGGTAGAGGAACTCACGGGCCTCCACGCGGTCGTCTACCAGAATCTGCTTTTCGATCACGCGGCCGAGCGAATCGTACTTCAACTCGACGTACTCTTCCTCCCGATCGTCGCCGGGGTACTTCAGGCGCATTCGCCGCACGCGCCCCCTCTGGCGGTCGTACTGGAAGTAAACCGCCACTTCGGGCTTCCCCCCGGGCTGGTAGCGCCGTTGGTAGAGGGGGTCGTCGCCGTCGGGCGGCACGTAGGCCCAGCCGCGTGTGGCGCGAATCAGGAAGTCGACCGAATAATTGCGGACGTAACGGGCGTAATCGGGCGCAGGGTCGCCGGTGCGGGGTGCCATTTCTTCGCCGAGGTGATCGAAGTGCGCCCGGTAGATCAGCGCCGCCGTGGAGTCGTCGGGCCCGTCGAAGCGGTAGGTCCACTTGTTGCGCACGAAGTAACGCACGTATTCGAGACTATCGGGCAGAATCACCCCCAGCCCGTACAGGTCCGTCGGGTCAAACGGGCGGCGCGCCAGGCTGTCGAGGGGCGGGCGGTAGCCCACGCCGATCACCGCGTTGGTGCCGTACTCCTGCGCCAGCGAACGCAGAATTTCACGCTGCGCGGCCGCCCCGTAGCTGCCCGGGGCGGTAAAAACGAACATCGGCACGAAAAGAGAGTCCGGCAGCGCACCGGCAGTCTTGTAGAGCTCTACCGACTGATCGTGAGGCAAATAAGGCACCGGGCGCAGCGGATCGGCCGGCGGGGGGTAGGCGACGTAACACCCTTGTAAAAGAAAAAAAAGGCCCACGAGTACTTTTTTCATATCGTAAGGCAACGTTTGAAGCATTGTGCGCGTCACTTATGCAAGGTATTCCACTTTCCATGAACAGAGTAGCCCTCCGTCGTATTCAGGTCGCAATCAGCCTCGTCGCGCTCATCGCCTCAATGGCGGGTTGCGATGGGTCGTTGCGCACCACGTGGGCCTACTACGACCTGACCCGCTGCGCGGACCCTTGGTCCCACACCGACGATGAGCAGGAGATCAAGGTTGCGCTCATCCATTTTTTACAGGCGCGCGGCGTGACGGTCTACAAGATCAACCTGACCAACATTGAGCGGACCGGCGAGGAGAACGACTGCCGGGGCCGTACCGGTCGCCGCGTGCTGGTGGAGGTTCCCGCCGGCGGCGTCGAAACACTCCGTACGTTGGGATTTCTGTTCGATCAGCAGGGCATCCGCCGGGCGGGCCTCGCGCTGCCCGCTGCCGCACCCCGGCAGGCCGGCTGGTAGCAGTTGCTTCACGCCATGTGCTACCACGTCTCGCTGACCTCTACCGCCGCCGCCCTCGCCGCGCGCTTCAATGCCGACCCACCCGAAGGTACCCAGGTGCCTACCTACCACCACGTGTCGGGCTTTGCGCACCCACGGCTGCCGGTTCTGACCAACGACGACCCACGGCAGATTCAGCTCTTCGGCTGGGGGCTGATCCCCGGCTGGGTGAAGAGCGAGGAGCAAGCCGCCGAGATGGCCCGCCGCACGCTCAACGCCCGGGGGGAGACAATCTTCGGCAAGCCTTCGTTCCGACAGGCTGCGGCCCGACGGCGCTGCCTGGTGCTCATCGACGGCTTCTACGAATGGATGCACCGGGGCGGCAAGAAGTACCCGTTCTTTATTCAAGCCGGCGACGGCGCGCCCTTTGCCTTCGGCGGACTTTGGGAGGAGTGGGCCGACCGCGATACCGGCGAGCGGCACCGCACGTGCTCGATCATCACGACCGACGCGAACCCGCTGATGGCGAAAATCCACAACACCAAGGAGCGGATGCCGCTGGTGCTGGACCGTACGGCCGAGCAACAATGGCTACGCTCCGACCTAGAGCGGCCCGACGTGGAGGCGCTGATCCGCCCCCTCGGCGACGACCAACTACGCGCCCACACCGTGTCGCCGCTCGTGTCGCGGCAGGCGCGGGAAGACACTAACGTGCCCGAAGTGTGGGCTCCGTACACGTACGAGGTCTGCCCGCTTCCGCTCTCGTAGTGACGACGTCGCACCGGCGGCGGCCCTTCAGCGCTCGAAATCACCCCGGCCGCGCGACGACACGGTGACTTCGGCCGAGTAGACGGCGTAGCGCGGCGGCCTCTTGCTTCGGCCCCGAGATGTGTTATCTTTGTGCCCCCCGACACAGAGGAGTGGCAGAGTGGTCGAATGCGTCGGTCTTGAAAACCGAAGACCCTTCGCGGGGTCCGGGGGTTCGAATCCCTCCTCCTCTGCTAAAAACTACCTATACGGCCCGAAGAACCCCGCTGAAAGTGGGGTTTTTTCGTTTCCGGCCCGCGAGCGCACTCCTTCGCCCGACCGGCGCCCGATCCTCCCGGACCAATCGGGGTCACGCTTCGGGCTACACCCCCCGGTTTTACCCACGGTGTAGCCCAATCGACCAAACATTCTTCTCGGCCCGACGTGGAGCGGTTCAACCAAATCGTTTCGCCATGTCGAAAAAAAATTCTCTTACGTGCGCTGTTTGTTTCTGCTCCGTCGCAACAAGCGTTACCCCGACCGTCCGGCAACCATCTACTGCCGGGTGACGATCGACGCGGTGCGTTCCACTAACCCGTTTTCCACCCGCATCAAAGTGCTGTCCGACCGCTGGGACAGCAGAGGGCAACGCATCAAGGGCAAAACTCCCGTCGCGCTGAGCGACAACGCGGCCCTTCAGCGCATACGCGCCGACTTGCAAGACCTCTTCTATCGCCTGACTGCCGACGGGCCGCACATCCACCCAGACGCGCTGCAAGCCGCCTACCTCGACCGACACACGGCCGCTACGTCGCTGCTGCTGCTCTGCCGCCGGTACCTCGAACGCAACGCGCTGGACTGGTCTGAGCCTACCCGCAACGTCTACGACGACTACGTGGTGGCACTCGAACGCTTTCTGACCGACGCGGGCCGCAAGCACCTGGGGCCGGAGCGGTTCGACCACGACACCATCGACGACTTCCGGCGGCACCTGAGCCGGCGGTGCGGCCAGGCGCGGGCGGTGAAAAATATCGGCTTCATCTTCCGGGTGATCCGTGACGCGGTCGACCGGGGCAAGCTGACCGACGACCCGACCCGCGGCTACCGTCTCAGGAAGCCCGCTCCGAAACCCATCGAAGCCCTGACCCGCGAAGAGGTCGAGCGGATCCGCGCGTTCGACTTCCCGCCCCGGCTCGACCGGGTGCGCGATGCGTTCTTGTTTCAGTGCGCGACCGGACTTGCGTACGCCGAACTGCACCAGGTCACGCCCGACCGGATCACCGCAGCGGGTACCCGGCACTGGCTGACGGTGATCCGGGGGAAGACCGACACCCCCTACGCCGTGCCGCTGATGTCTGAAGCCCGTGCCGTGCTCGACAAGTACGCCGGTCGACTGCCGGTGTTGAGCAACAAATCATACAACCAGTACCTGAAGGAGGTGGCCGCGTTCTGTGGCATCCGCACCCACCTGACCACGCACGTAGCCCGGCGCACGGCCGCAACGCTCTGGCTCAACGCGGGTGTACCGCTGACGACCGTCTCCCGGCTACTCGGCCACGCATCGACGCGCACCACCCAGCGCCACTACGCCAGGCTACTTGATGAGACGATAGCCGCCGACCTGGAAGCCTACGAAAAGGCGACGCCCCGACCGTGACGGGCCGGGGCGTCTATCTTGATTGGAAAAAAGTATCGAAGATTGAGCGCCGAAGATAGCAAGAAACCAAGTATCTTGCCCAGCAGTTGCAATCTTATGGCTAAACCTGCAACCAGTACCCGTCGCAAGTCTTCAAAGAAGCGCGCCGTGCGCGGTGAGCAAAAGAAGAAACTTGGATTGATGGACCGTACCTACAAACCGAGCGACATCGCATCGGGCAAAGTGGTGCCGCCCAACAATTCAGACGAGCTGAGTCAGCTTACCTTCCCGATGACTGAAGAAGAGTACTTGGAAGGGCTTCAGTACCTGGACTGACGGGATGCTGATCCTAGCCGACACCAACATTTTGTATCACTACATCGGCAAGAAGGCGGCCGTCGAACAGTTGCTGCTCAACCGATTTGAAGCGGATGAACTCTCCCTTGCCGTATCGGTGGTGACCATCGGCGAAATGTTGGCCTTGCGCCGCAAATCGAACTGGAAACCTTTTCTGGTCCGCAACTTCAACTCGCTGCTGAACAAGACGGTCAAGCTCGACATCAACGACGCTAAAGTGCTCAGCAGGTACGCCGAAATCGACGCTTACTCGCAGAAGCGGGCCGACTACCGGGGGCAGATGATCTCCAACGCGCGCCCGATGAAGAACCACCAAAACGACATCTGGATTGCGGCTTGCGGCTCGGTGGCTGGGCTTACGCTGGTCACGACTGACCGTGACTACGACCATCTCGACGGCGTGTTCCTGAACGTGGAAAGGGTTCAAGCTTCGTCCTTAAAGGCATTAGGTATCTTACCAAAGTCTTCGCGTCGATAAACGATGCCCGGCGGCTGATAGAGAAGAGTTCTCCTGACTACTTTGCCCCATGACAAAACGCGAAAAAGAGCGTCGGTTCGGCGGCCCTCTCGATGACGCCGAACAACTGGTAGTTTTCGACCTCGACCAACCGAAAATCAGTCGTCCCGCCTACGTGGTGAAGTGATGCGGGTCGTCCTCTTCACACGCGTGTCGTCGCTCAGGCGACAGGACGCCGCCCGGCAACGCAGCGACCTAATGGAGTACGCCGACGCCTGCGGCTGGGAGGTGGTGCGTCTGATCACCGAGCGCATCAGCGCCAGCAAAACCAGAAACCAGGACCGCCCCGGCATCGCTGAGCTACGAGCTTTTGTGGCGGCTAACCCGGTCGATAAGGTGGTGGTGACGGAGGTGAGCCGGTTCGGACGACGCACGTCCGAAGTGCTTGCCCGCGTCGAGGAGCTACGTGAACGCCGCGTCTCGCTCCACATCATGAACTACCAACTCGACACGCTGCTACCTGGCGGCGAACCGAATCACATGGGGCAATTTTTCGTCATGCTGCTTGCTGATATGGCCCGAATGGAAACCGAAACGCTCTCGGAGCGCATCCGTTCGGGGCAGGCTGAAGCCCGCCGGCGGGGTAAGCACATCGGCCGGCGGGCCGGCTCGTCTGTGGGTGACGCGGCCTTCCTGAAAAAGCACCAGGCGGTAGTGAACCTGCTCGACCACCCGATCAGTGTGCGGTCGGTGGCCCGGGCCTGCAACGTATCGCCCGGCACTGTTCAGAAAGTGAAACGCATCCTCTTACGGAAAAATGAACTACAAGAAAGAGCTTCAGCGCAAAGGATTGCTTGAACGCGCCGACCGTTGGCTGACGGAGACCCCCCCGCCGCGCCGCCCGCCGCCGGGAGATACTTGCTGAGCGGAATGCCCCTCTAGAAATTTTAGACGGTCCGAGAAGACGTGCGTGGTGGCCAGGGCTAGGGCCACCAAGGCGGAGAGTAAAGAACGTCGTTGTTTGGTTAATTGCCGAGTGTTACTGGATTGCCGGGTTGCCGTTTTGATGCCGCTGTCATCCCAAGCGAACGCTCGGAATGACAGCGGCATTAGGGGAGCTTTGGGCAGGCGGGGGCAATCAAAAAATCAGTCGATCAGAAGACTAAATAATCTAGTAACCCGGTAACCCTTAACTTGACCGGCCAACAATCCGCACGCGGTGTTTGATAAAGAGCGCATCGAGCCGCCGTGGCGGCGACACCTCCACGAGGTCATTTTTGAGTCCGACACGCCCGCCGGCAAGCGGTTCGACGTCATCCTGCTGGTCCTGATCCTCTTCAGCATTTTCGTCGTGATGTTGGAAAGCGTCCAGACCATCTCCCTGTTCTACAGTTCGGTGCTGCGCACGCTTGAGTGGGTGCTCACGGGTCTGTTTACCGTCGAGTACGTGCTGCGGCTGATCTCGTCGGGCCGTCCGCGCCGCTACGCGCTGAGCTTCTTCGGCGTTATCGACCTGCTGTCGATCCTGCCTACCTACCTAAGTTTGGTCTTGGTCGGCTCGCAGTACCTGCTGGTGATTCGTGGGCTGCGGCTGCTGCGCGTGTTCCGCGTGCTGAAGCTGAGCCGTTACCTTGGCGAGGCCGAGATTTTGCGCTCCGCCCTGCGGCAGAGCGTAGCCAAGATCACCGTCTTCATCGGTACGATGGTCACGGTCGTCATCATCATCGGGGCCACCATGTACCTGATCGAAGGGCCGGAGAACGGCTTTCAAGACATCCCCACGAGTATCTACTGGGCGGTGGTGACGCTCACCACGGTCGGGTACGGCGACATTGCCCCGCAGACCACCACCGGCAAGACGGTCGCCACGCTGGTGATGATCCTCGGCTACGGCATCATCGCCGTGCCCACGGGCATCGTCTCGGTCGAGCTCTCGAAGGCCGACCGCCCCCCGCCCACCGACACCAAAGACACCCCACCGCCCGCCGCCACGGCAGACCCGCCCCCGCCCGCCGTGGCCGCCGCCGCTCGCCGCGTCTGGTTCGACGACGAGCGTATGCACCTCGAATTGTACGACGGCCGCACCGTGGGCGTACCGCTCGACTGGTACCCCGCCCTGCGAGAGGCCGCCCCAGAGGCGCGCGCGAATTTCCGCCTGCTGGGCGACTGCCGCCTGATTCACTGGTCGGGTCTGCACCTTGACGTGCTGGTGGCCGACGTGCTGCGTTGAGCGACTACCTTTGTCCGCTGCCGTGGAAGAGATTGAAAAACAGTACTACCGCATCGGGGAAGTGGCCCGGGAGCTGGGTGTAAACACCTCGTTGATCCGCTTTTGGGAGGAAGCCTTTCCGGAGATCAAGCCCGGTAAAAACCGCCGCAAAGAGCGCCTTTACACACCGGCTGACCTCCAACTGCTGCGAGAGATTTACCACCTTGTGAAGGAGCGCGGCCACACGCTGCCCGGCGCACGTGAGGAGCTGAAGCGGCGGCGGCAAGACCAAGCCGAGCGGGCGGCCGTGGTCAAGCGCCTGCGCGAGCTGCGCGCCTTCCTCGTCGAGATGCGCGACCAGCTACCTGAGGCATGAGCGACGAGAAGCTTTATCAGATCGCCCTGGCGCTGGTGCCGAAGGTGGGCAGTGTGCTCACGCGCCAACTGGTGGCCTACTGCGGCTCGGCGCGGGCCGTGCTGGACGCCCCCCGGGGGAAACTGCTCAAGATTCCGGGCGTGGGCACCTACATCGCCGACCGGCTGCGGAGCCGCGAGTACCTGCCGAAGGCCGAGGCGGAGCTGGAACGTGCCGAGCGCGCGGGCGTGCGGCTGCTCTACTTCACCGAACCCGACTACCCCGAACGCCTCAAGCGCGCGCCCGACAGCCCGCCGCTGCTCTACTACGACGGCACGGCTGACCTGAACCCGCCCCGCACGGTGGCGCTGGTGGGCACGCGCCGCGCCACCGACTACGGCCGCCGCATCACCGAAAACATCGTGCGCGACCTGCTGCCCTACGGC
>JBARYS010000595.1:0-2747 GCA_049648155.1 Catalinimonas sp.
GAGATATTGAAAACCGAAAGAAGATTCATTCCTGATATTGAAACAATCAAGGAATTGGGTTGGGATGGTTTTTTTAATACGCAATATGAATTGACTCCAGATGTGAAGCTTTATCGAGCACGTGTTCATCACAAAAGTGGAATTAAGGCCTACAATACTTTAGAAATGATGTGCCCCCCGCCTTCATTGACTAAAGGAGGAAGAGCAAATCCCACAGGAATACCTTTCTTGTATTTGAGCGATAATCCAGACACGGTGCTTTATGAAGTCAGAGCTTCTTACTTAGATGAATTAAGCATAGGAGAATTCCACCTCATAAGCGAAAAAAATGCCATAAGAATTGTTGACTTCACAGAGGACACCCCACTTTTTCAGCCAGACCAAAAAATTGAAACTACAATTAAATCAAGGTTATTAAGAGATCTAATTAGCAGAGACCTCTCGAAACCTATGAGGAGATATGATACGGAAGTGGACTATATTCCAACTCAGTTTATATGCGAATTCATAAAAACCTTTACTGGAGCAAGTGGAATTAGATTTAGTAGTTCATTGCACCCAGCAGGGAACAACGTTGTGATTTTTGACCAAGACATCATGGAATGTGTTAAGGTGACATTAAAAAAGGTAAGTCTAGTGAGCCTTGGATCGACAGATCTTAAATAAAAACACGAAAGCACAACATGGTATATAGTGCATGGCTTCCTAACGTCAGCCACGACACCATATACAGATCGAAGTACGGGCCCGAGGGTACGCCCCGCAGGTCTACCGTAGCGTTGTGGCCGCTTAGTGTGCCCCCGGCCCACCTCCCGCCCGAGCGGATCATGCACTGAACAGTGGCCGTAGAGGGGCGTCGCGGCGTGCAGCGTGGTGCTTCATCTGAGCAGGGGTCAAGGTGAATGACTGCGGCTTGGAGTCCTTCCTCTAGTCGAGGCTTGATCTGTGGGGAACGGAACTACCGCGAAGCACAAACCACCTTCGCCGAAGCCATCATGCCGGGACTTCGGTCAGCCACCCTTGCTCCCGCAGCCGGTCGAGAGCGATCCGAACCTGACGAGGCGTAAACTGCCGTTTGCGCTCGTTCCACGCGTGTACTTGCTCAACCACCTGCTCGGGATCGCCGGCACCCTCCTGCACGCTCACCCAATGTACCGTAGCGAGCAGTTCAAGGCCAAAAGAGGTTTCAAAGCCCTCGACCAGCGTTTCGACACGGCTCAGGTTCTGTTGCACCGGGTCACCTTCAAGAAAACGCTTCGCGTCTTCGAGTGCTTGGGGCACCAAGTGCAACTCCTTAGTCGGGTCGTCGCCGCCGTCGTGATACCCCGAAATGAAATGGCCTTCCACCCGTTTCAGCACGTGCCGCAGGTTCTCGGCGTACGGGCCGTAGGGTCCCTTCTTGTAGTCAAGCCGCAGCTGCTGGCCACTCGCTTGCAGGAAGTACATTAGCTTGTGCACTTCCAGCAGCGTCACGAACGGGTCCATCAGTCCGCGAAGGTATCGGTCCATCAACCCCCACGGCGGTGCCGGGCGAATTGCGCCTTCGGGCCTCCGCGTCCGACCACAGATACCCATCCGCCAAAATCGACGCGAGCCGATCCACATGTACGATGTGGTAAAGTAGTGGGTCAGTAGGAACAGCCATGGCAAAACAGTATCTGTATTCAGTTGCCGCTACCGCCCCGCCAACAACAGCTCCAGCGCCCCCGCCGTGGCCAGGGCCAAGTTCCAGATCAGCAGCCCCACCAGCACGAAGGGCGCGTAGAAGTAGCCGAACCAGAAGAAGACCGCCACGGCAACCAGCACCACGTAAGTCAGGATCGAGAGCACGTAGAAGCGCGCCGCCCCCACGGGCCGCACGTGCCCGGCGACCTCGTCGCGGCGGTCTTGTGCGTACGTCCGCACGGCCATCGTGAGGGCATAAATGCCCACCACGACCAGCGGCACGCTCACGCCGGACGCCACCGCCGTCGGGATCAGGAAGATGAGGCCGAACACCATCAGGAAGAGCAGGCTGCGGAACAACTGCCGCACGAAGCGCCGCACGGCCGCGTAGGCGTCGGTGCCGATCTCCTGGTAGCGCAGCGAGAGGCTCACGAAGAGCAGCCCGGCGATGGTGGCCGACACGCCCGCCAGCGTGGCAAAAAAAGGGTTCCAGGGGGCGAGGACCGTCCGGATGTCGTTCATAAGCCTACCCCAGCGCCATGCTCTTAATGATCGCGTCGATGCGGTTCTCCAGCTCCACCACCTTTACGTCGTAGTCGTCGCGGCTGGGCAGGGCGGTGTTCACGCTGAAGTAAAATTTGATCTTCGGCTCGGTGCCCGAGGGGCGCGCCGAGATTTTGTCGCCCGCCTCGGTGACGAACTGCAACACGTTCGACTTGGGCAGGCCGGTCGTCTTCTCCTCGCCGGTGCGCACGTCGCGGTCAATGTCCTGCTGGTAATCTAGAAAGCGCACCAGCGGCGAGCCGGCAATCTCCTTCGGCGGGTCGGCGCGCAGGTCGGCCATCATCCGTTTGATCTCCTCGGCCCCCTCCTTGCCCTTGCGCGTCAGCGAGATCAGGCGCTCCTGATAGAGGCCGAAGCGGGTGTAGATGTCCAGCAGCAGGTCGAACACGCTCTTCCCGCCGTCCTTGGCGTAGGCGGTCAGCTCGGCGATCATCGCGCAAGAGATCACCGCGTCCTTGTCGCGCACGAAGTCGCCCACCAAGTAGCCGTAGCTCTCCTCGCCGCCGGCCACGAAGGTC
>JBARYS010000596.1:0-2231 GCA_049648155.1 Catalinimonas sp.
AGCTGACCAACTTCGCCACCGTGCGGAAGTCGCTCAAGAAGATGTCGTCGCTGGAACGGATGATGAAGGAGGACACTTACAAGCACCTCGCCAAGAAGGAGCGCCTCATGAAGCACCGTGAGCGCGAGAAGCTAGAGCGTGTGTTGGGTGGTATCTCCGACCTGACGCGCCTCCCCGCCGCCCTCTTCATTGTCGACATCGTGAAGGAACACATCGCCGTGGCCGAGGCCAAGAAGCTGCGGATCCCCATCTTCGCCGTGGTTGACACCAACGCCGATCCCGACGTGGTCGACTTTGCTATCCCGGCCAACGACGACGCTTATAAGTCCATTGCTCTGGTCGTGAAGGCGGTCAGCCGTGCTATGGAAGAAGGTCTGACCGAACGCAAGCGCGACAAGGACGATGAACAGTCGCGTGAGGCCGAGATCGAGCAGGCCCGCGAAGCCGCCGAGGCCGTCGCGCAGAAGAAAGCCATCGACACCGGTAAGACCGTCGAGGTTGACGCGGTGAGCGCGGGGCAAGAAGCCGCCGGCAAGGTCAAGGAATCTCCCGTTGCGGAGGCTCCCACCGCGCTCGAGAGCGCCGGCGACGAGGCCGACAAACAATAATTGCTCTTTAAAAAGCCTCCAAAGACACCGGGTCGGACTACCAGTCAGACGCGGTGTTTTTTATTGCTGACGTTGGGCATCAAACTTTGAAATGCCGACGTAAACCCATCTCAACCAATCCAAACTCATACCCACTCATGGCAATTACCGCCCAAGACGTAAACCGCCTCCGGAAGATGACCGGCGCGGGCATGATGGACTGTAAAAAGGCCCTCACCGAAGCCAACGGCGACTTCGACGCCGCCGTGGACCTGCTCCGTAAGAAGGGCCAGAAGGTGTCGGCCTCACGTGCCGACCGCCAGACTTCCGAGGGCAGCGTGTTCGTGCAGAGCAACGCCGACCACACCGAGGCCGTGCTGGTCGCGCTCGGCTGCGAGACCGACTTCGTGGCCAAAAATGAAGACTTCCAGAAGCTCGGCAACACACTCGTGACGCAGGCCGCTACGCACAACCCTGCCTCTACCGACGCCCTTCTGAGCCTGGAGATCGACGGCCGCCCGGCGTCGGAGCACCTCACGGACCTGATGGGCCGCATCGGCGAGAAGGTCGAAGTGCTGGCCTACGAAAAGTTGACGGCTGACAAGGTCGTCTCGTACGTCCACTCGAACGGCAAGCTCGGTGTGCTGGTGGCTTTGACAGGTGCAAACGGCTCGGGCGAAGCGGCGGTAGAAGCCGGCCGCGACGTGGCCATGCAGATCGCCGCCATGAACCCCGTGGCTGTGGACCGCGACGGCGTGGACGCCGCCACCGTGGAGCGTGAGATCGAGATCGGCAAAGAGCAGGCCCGTGAAGAGGGCAAGCCCGAGGCGATGCTCGAAAAGATCGCCATCGGCAAGCTCAATAAGTTCTACCAAGAGAATACGCTGCTGAACCAGAAATTCGTGAAGGACAACGGCAAGACCATCCGCCAGTACCTGAACGAAACGCACCAAGGCATGAGCGTGAGCACGTTCAAGCGTGTCAACATCGGCGGCTAACGCCGTCTGTCACCGTATCGAACGCCCCGTGTGCTGATTGCACGGGGCGTTTTCTGTTTCAGCCATACTTACGACCGACTTTATTTCCCGCCTGCGCTTGCCCGGCGACCCCACCCGACCACTGAGCGACTCCGACGGGCGCATGTATTGGGTAGGGCACGGGGTGGCCCACCTGCTGCCGCCCGCGCCGGGCACGCTGCGCGCCGAAGACTGGGGAGAACTGCGTACGTGGAGCACTACCAGCGCGACGGCGACGAGTTCGACTATTTCGGATTGATGGAGGCGTGCCTACCCCAAGGAGAGCGGCGGGCTAGACCATCATGCGCGAGGTGCCCGCCGGCGCATCCTGGATTCTCGACGTGGGCAGCGGCGGGGCTTGGTAGCCGACGCTTACGCCCTGTCCTTCGCCGATGGGTCCTTCGACACGGTGATCGCCGTCGAGGTGATCGAGCATGTGCCCCGCCCCGACCGCTTTGTGGCGGTCCTGATGCGGGTGGTGCGGCCCGGCGGCAGGCTGCTGATCACGACGCCCTACCGGGAGCAGATCGACCACACGCTGTGCATTCACTGCAACCGGCCGACGCCGCACCATGCGCATCTGCACAGCTTCGACGATCGAAAGCTCCTGAGCCTCTACGATCACCCC
>JBARYS010000597.1:0-1735 GCA_049648155.1 Catalinimonas sp.
CGCGTGCGCCGCCTGGTGCAGCCCGACGCGCAGACCGTAACGCTACGCAGGCCGGTGGGAGAGTGGGCGCTTTTGCTGCTACTCCTCCTCGGATTGGGGGTGGCTGTGCATACCGCCCCGCCTGCCATGCGGCCCGCCCTGCGCTCGGTGTCGGCCCTGCCGCAACTGATGTTCCGGGGCTGGGAGTCCCGCTCGCCGGAGCCGTTCGCCGAGGTGGCGAGCCTGCCGCTCCGTCCGTTTAAAACCACCGTGCCCCCCGCCCCGCAGCGGGCCCTGACGGTCATCGCGCCGCCTGATTCGTTGAAGAAGCGCCGCAATACCATCACCCTTGACGAGCGGGACGGTGACCAAAGGCGGCGCATCAAACTGGAGATGGAGGGCGACGAGGTGAAGAAGCTCCGCATCGACGGCCGCAACATTCCTCAGGAGGAGCTGGACGACTACCGCGAGACCATCGACGAGCTGCTGAACTCGGTCGTGACACCTGACGCCCCTCATTTTCCGAGCGCGCCCATCCCACCGGTCCCCAAAGTCCGGCGCTTCGGCCACACCGACGGTGCCTTCTGGTTCGGCACGAACGGGCCGCGTAAGCCCTTCGTCTTCGAAGACGATTTTCCGCACGACGCACCGCACACCTACCTTTTCGGCGATGCCGACGAGCAGCACAATATCATCGTCGCACCGGGCGGCGGCAGCGGCCTGCGGTTCCGGCGCGACTCGTCCGACAACGACGTGCTCATCATCACGCCGAGCGGCCGACAGGTCCAGATTTTTGCGGATTCGACCGACGGCTACGCCTTCCGCCAGTGGTCTTCGGACGAAGTAATCGACCTCAACGACATGCTCGACGACGCGGACCGGACGCTCTCCGCTTCGCTGCCGGCCCTCGACAACACCCTCCTTTCTTGGCAGTCGCTCACGTTGCCGGCCCTCGACAACACCCTCCTCTCTCTGCAATCACTTGGGTCACCTTCGATCGGTTGGCTCTTCCCGCCCGACAGTACGCTCTGGACCGAAGAGGAGCGTGCCGCGTACCGCGCGGAGATGGATGCGTACCGAGCGAGCTTGGAAGCGTATCAGGCCGAGCGGAAGGACGCCATGGACGAATACCGCGCGCAGATGGAGAGCTACCGGGCGCGGATGCGCGAGGAGCAGGCGGAGATGCGCAAGCAGCAAGTTGAAATGCGTGCGGAGCTTCGCGAGCAGCAGGAGGCGCTACGCCGGCAGCAAGCAGCGCTCAGCGCGCGGTACCGCCAAGAGCAGGAAGAGCAATGGGAGGTACAGATCGAACAGTCGAAGAAGCAACTGAAGAGCGCCCGGACGGAGCTGAAGGCGCACCGCGAGGTGATGAGGCGGGGTCTCGATGCCGTGGAAGCGCAGTTGCTCGCCGACGACCTCCTCGCCGACCCCGACGTGTACTCGTACGAACTGCGCTCCGACCGTCTGGTCATCGACGGCAAGTCGCAGCCCGCCGCCACGCTGCGCCGCTACGTGAAGATCTACGAGGAAGCTGCCGGCAACGAGCTGGGCAGGGGCTACGAGGTTTCGGTAGACCGCAGTGATCGCCCCGTGAAGCGAGCCATCGAAGAGTAAGCGCAAAGATCAACCTACACGTGATAGAACAACGTGGACTATGGGATCTAGAATGAGAAGATTCACTAGGTCGTGTTTCTTAAAATAAAGCCTGAGGTAGCGAACCGGTTCGCTACCTCAGGCTTTATTTTAAGAAACACGA
>JBARYS010000598.1:0-5855 GCA_049648155.1 Catalinimonas sp.
ACGGCACCGGCACACGCCCGGGTGAGCGTCCGCTGGTGCTGCCAGAAGAATCGGTGTCGGGCCGAAGGGGGCGGCGCGTGGAAGTGCCGGACGTCCGACAGGCGGTCGGCGGCGTACGTGGTCAGGACCGCCGCTCCCAGCGTGAAGTACTGCGCCGCGCCCGCACGCACGCCGACGGTCCGCGCGGCCATGCGGTGGCTGATCAGAGCGCCGAGGGCCACGTCCGCACTCAAGAAGCGGAGCACGCGCAGCGCGCCCCCACCGGTGCATCGGAGTCGGGATAAGAGCGGGAACAAGGCGCAACCTTAGCCACGCCGCCCCAAAGTCACAACCCGGCGCAACTGGGGAGCTAGGTCGTGTTGACCTAATCGACTTCGATAACCAGAAAGCGCGAGGCGCTCCAGAACTGATCGGGGTCTTCGATCTTCAGGTAGACGTTTTCGTCGGTCTCTTCGAACGAGAAGCTGCCCTCGGGGTGCGCAGAGACTAAATTGTGGCGGCGCGTGTCACCCAAGGCGATCTGGTTCAGGTAGCGCGTGTTCACCTGCGTGAATTTGCTCCGGTCCAGATTGGGGGCCAGCTTGAGCGTCCGGCCGATGCCCAGCACGCCGCCTTCGCGGTCCACCACGTCATCGTCGGCCAGTTCGCGGCGGTTGCCCACCCGGAAGTACGCCGTCGTCATGCTCGTCTCTTGCTCTTGCGTGCGCTGTCGGCTGGCCGCCAGCTCTTCTTCCCGCCGTTGCAGTTTGGTCCGGAGCGTGTCCACTTCGCCCTGCATCATGGCGACATTGCCGCGTAGCTGCTCAATTTCAGCCTCTTTCTCTTCGACCGATCGCTTTAGCTGCGCGATCAGGCGGTTGAGGCCGGCACTGGTATTGGTGGCGTTGCGTACCTGGGCTTCGAGGCGTTCGATCTTCCGGCGGTTCTCGTCGATGTAGCTGTCGATGCCCGTGATCATCTCGTTGATGCGCTCCTGCTGGTTGCGGCCGCGCCCCTCTTGCTGCAGGTCGGTGATGGCCATGCGGTCGCGCTCGATGGCCCCCAGGTTGCTCTCGATCTCGGTGATCGAGTTGGCCACTTCGTCAACCTGTTGCTCCTTTTCACGGATCACCGCCAGCAGGGAGTCGTTCGCCGAAGAGAGCGACTGGTAGGCTGTGCTCTCTTCGGGCGGTTGTTGTCGACAAGCGGCCGCCAGCAGGACGAGCGCGCCGCAGATCAGGATGTTTTTCATGGTACGAATGTGGGGAAGGACCGACGCAAGCACGCGGCCGATAAGCAGCGTACAGCGGCGCAATCTAACCTCCGCATACGGCACGGCACGGGGGTAGGTTGCATCGATTGCTAATCGCAGAAACACGGCCCGCAGCGCCTCCATCGAGAGGGCAGACAACTTGTCGCCCGTGCCCAGGAGACCACCGAACGGCCGTGTCACGTGGTCGACTTGTCCCGGCGGGGTGTCGATCATCACGTCCTGATTGTTCGTCGTTGTAGCTTGGGGAGCCGCCACGGGTTCATGATTTACATTGTGCAAAACTGTAGGGTTGGTTGACAATGGATGCCGGGGCGGTAAGCCGTGACCATCGGGCCGGTGGGGCACGCCGCCGTCAAGCCGCCGGTGACCGATAACTTCGACGTCTTTTACGGTTCAGTACACTCCAAGATGATTAGACTTGTTCGGGCTGAACCTCAAACGGCTATGAACGACAAATTTTATCCTGCACTTTGTTGAAAAGCCTCGCCGATGCAGCAGCATCGCCTCCGTTTTCCGCCTTGCTCAGTATAAAATTTGTACGCTCTCGCTCATGCTCAGCCCGAACAAGTCTATTGATGTAATTACGAAAAATTCACGTTCGATGCCTTCTAAAATTTATTTAGATAATATTCTCTCGATTTTTTACTCACATTGCACCTCACCACTTTTCATTTCTTTGCCATGCGGCTTTTTACCTGCTTCCTGGTGCTGATCAGCTTTACGGCCGAAGGCCAGTTCTACCGCGAGTGGTTCAGGGGAGACAATGCCGACGAAGAGAACCGAGCGTCGCCGGCACGTTTTAAGGGCATCTTCAAGTACTACCCCGCGCAGTCGGGCGAATACCGGGGCGGCTACGAGCGGGCGCTGAACAACGGGGCATCGGTCGAAGCCGACGCCGGGATCATCTACCACGGCTACCTGCTCGACGGGTTGAGCTACGAGACCGAGCCGGCCGCCGGGGTGGCCCTACGCCTCAGCTACCGCAACTACCCGCGTGCCAAACGCCGCCGCCGCCGCACGCTGAACGGCACCTACCGCTCGCCGCTGCTGATGTACCGCTTTGTGCGATACAATTTTGACTCGTACGGCTATGATACCGAAGGGCGCGACGTGATTACCGAGCGGCTACGCCTGCGGCAACACGTGGTGGGGCTGCAGTACCTGCTGGGGCGGCAGGTCAACCTGCTGCGGGTGTTCTCGGTAGCGGTGCAGTACGGCTTCGGCATGCGGGTGAAGTTCGCCAACCTTGTCACCGACGCGGGCCAGTCGCGCGCCTGGCTGCTGGAGCGCACGCCGGGGGCCACGCTCAGCAGTACGCCCACCACGGCCGTGAAGCTGGCCCCCTCTCTGCACTTGAACCTTTCGGTGGGGGTGATCCGCCCCAAGAGCCGGGAGGAGCGCCGCGAAGACCGCCGGGACCAGCGAGAAGACCGACAGGAGCGCCGTAAGGAGCGACGCGAGGAGCGCAACTAGGGGGCGTCAGGCGTCGGCACCAAAGACCAACGCCAGCTCATCGTTTATCTCCGTGCGTTCGAACATTTCGGGGTCGAACGCACCGCCGTACCACTGCCTCAACTCCCTGTGGTCGGGGTGGCGAGGATTGTGCATGGCCTCCAGGAAATGCTCGTAGCCGAACACCCCACCGCAGTCTTCGGGCGGCGCGGCCCGCCGCCCCGCCGTGCAGACCGGACGTTCGAGGTGCTCGTCGGGCAGGACCTTTTCGACCACGATCTGGTGCTCCCAGTTGTCGCCGAAGTCGTAGGTGTACGCCAGCTTCTGGTTCTCTTGGTGCAGCAGGTCACCCAGGCGGACGGTGGTAGCGTCGGTGTTGTCGGTGCCGTCGCCGATGCGCTCGAAGGGCGGCAGCACGAACTCGTACAGGTGCGCTTCCTCCCAGCCCATCGCGGTCTGGATCACCACGTGCAGCTCGTAAAAAGTGAAGTGGGCGGGCACCTTCACCCGCCGCCAAACCGGCGGCTTCACGTCGCGCAGTGTGATTTTAAGTTGCAGTGCCCCACTCACCTCGTCGTTGGGCTCTTCGGTCAGGGGCAGGTTGGGCAAGTGTTGGTTAAAGTGGGCCAGCAGCTCCTCCACGCGGCCGTAGTAGGTCCGCGCGCGCGCCTCGTCCTTCAGTTGCGTGAAGTAGGTAGCCGCCAGCAGGTGGAAGTTGAGCACCTCCGAGACGTGGAAGCGCTGCCGCCCCGGGTACTGCCTCGCGAGGTCGAAGTCGGGACCGAACAGCTCGGCCAGCTCGTCGAACTGCTGCCGGCGCACCAGGTGCAGCCCCAGGCCGATGGCCGCGTAGAGGTAGTCGGGAAAGCGGTTGTGGGCGGTGCGGTACACGTCGGCGGCTTCGTCGGGGCGTTCGTCGTTGACCAGCGCCGTGGCGAGGTAGTCGTACAGCATCGGCAGGTCCGGGTTCGTCTTGATGAGCTTGTTCACCTCGCGGATGGCCTTCTTAGGCTGCTGGGTGGTGTCGCGGTGGAGCTGCTCGAGCACCTCGTAGTCGATCTCGTTGAGCGTCGGGAAGAACTGCGACTCGTGCATCATGTCGGCCGTGACGGTGAACTCGGGCCAGACCAGATCTTCAACCTCTTCCCCGTCGTCCTCGTCGGGCACAAAGTCCCACGCGTCGTCGTCGTCGCGCTCGTCGATCACCTCGTAGCCATTCGGCCCCACCCGCTGCTCAAGCTGCGCAATCACGCGGTCGACGTCGTCGTACGGCCCCACCACGAAGCAGGGCCGCCCCTCGTGGCCGAACTCGACGGCATCGACGAAGGGCACCGCCCGGCGGGGCGAGAGCAGGTACTGCGCCACCCCAAAGTCAGCGTCCGGTTCGAAGCCCAGGTCGGCGGCGTAGTCTAGCCCACCCCACACCAGCGTGTGCGCCAGCGCGTAGTCGCACGGCTCCAGGTCGTAGCTCTGGCGCATCATGGCGAGCGCCTCCTGGTACCCGGCCTCGGTGGCGTCGGCCCCCCAAAGAGAGTTCTTCACACCGAGGCAGTAGATGTCGACTAAAAAAGTGGCGAAGGTAAAGTAGCCGCTGGATTGCGCGCGGACCACCATCACGGTGGCGAAGCCCATGTCATCCCAGCCGGTGTTGATCCAGCAGGCGTGGATGGGCATGTCGCGGGCGCGCGTGCGCACGAACTTCTCGGGAGAGAGGGAGTTGATGGCCCGCACCTTTGTCGCGCCTTTTTTCTTAGTCATATTACGCCTTTTACTGGTCGGGAAGCTACGAAACGCCCGTGAGTCGTGCGCCCCCCTCCCACCGCAAAGAAAGGCAGCACCGGCGGTTTGTGCCGAACGTGGCGAACGTCCGAGCCGGCGGCCCTTGGCGGCGCACGCAAAGGGCCCTTTTCGCCTTCTTTGCTACCTTCGTTCGCACGCTTCTCGTCCGCCCAAACGCCCTCCCATGGACCAAGTCAGCGTGGTGCGCCTGCTGCCCCTTCAACCCGCCTCCGGCCCGATGCACCTGCACGTGCGCGTGGGTTTTGGGCAGCCATCGCACACCCGTGGCTACCTCGACGGGGCGCTGCTTTTCGAGGGCGACACGCTCGCCGAGCGCACCCTGGACCTGGGGCCTTCGGCGGCGCTGCGGGGCCGCCGGCTGGAGTGCTCCACGCAGGTGCACGACCTGCAAGAGGCCACCAACCAAACGGGTGTGGACTACTACCTACACGACGGGGCGAACGAGCTGCGCGTTCCCCTCAGCTTCACGGTTGCTCAGCACGGCGACGTGGTGCTGTTCCACCTCACGGTCTACTTCGCCTGATGTGGCGGTGGGTATTTTGTATCTGGCTGGCACACGCGGCCCTCGCCGCGCAACCGGCCGACTCGACCGCGACGCTCGACGTACTGCGGGCACCCTCTTCGCCCGGCTTCGTGCTGCTCGACGTGGCTCCGGCTTCGGTGGAGAGCCCAACCGACCCGACCGACGTGCTGGTGTCGTTCGCCAACGCTACGGGCAACTTCTCGGCACTGCCCCGCAACTACGCGCTGGAGGTCGCCCCCGGCTGGCTGGTGGGCGGCAACCGCATCACCTACGACGATTGGGCGCGCACGCGCAACCCGCTCAAGAGCCTCTATCAGACCACTACTCTTTCGTTCGCCGTCGGCGCTCCGGCCGGGATCGACACCGCCACGCAGGTGGCCCTCGGCATCAAGGGCGCGCTCATCAAGCCCCCCATCGACCCGCTGTTTCAGGGGTACCGCGACAGTTTGCGAACCATCGTAGACGTACTGGCCGACGTGGGCGCGTACGCCGACCGCTTGCGCAACGACTTGAAGCAGGGCGACCCCTTCCGGCGCGCTCTGCAAGACTCCCTGATGCGGGTGTTGCCCAACCCCGACGTGCCGATAGAGACCAAGCAGCGACTGGTGGCCCAACTGGAAGCCGTGGAGCGGGAGCTGATGGCGGCGGCGCTCGACAGCCTCCGGGAGCGCTTCGCCGCCGAGCGGGCGCGGCTGCGGTACATCGCCGAGAACCTGCCCGTGCGCCGGGTGGGGGCGTGGCTCGACGTGGCCGGGGGCGTGGTGTTCGACTTTCCCGGGCAGCGCGTCGGCACGGGGCGACTCGACCGTTGGGGTGCCTGGCTCACCG